>NZ_JAYSBG010000200.1:0-6471 GCF_041915505.1 Rhodoblastus sp.
ATCCGAGGCGCGCACCGCCACAGCCTCGACGCGGCCGGCCTGGTGGGCCTCGATCCATTGCCGGGTGATGGCGGCGCGCAGGCGCGGCTTGCGACCGTAATCGGTCAGCGGCATGTCCTCGACGAGCGGCGCGTCCTGCGGCCCATACATATAGAGATTGTCGGCGAAGACGAAACGCGCGCCCTGCTCCGCGCAAACATCCAGCATATTGGCCATGGCGCGCGGCCATGCCGTCTCCCAGACCCGCGAATCGTAAGGAAAGCCGATGCAGCAGATCAAGGCTCCGGCGCCTTGGCAGGCGGCGCGCAGGCTGTCGCGATCGAGGACGTCGGCGGCGGCGAAGCGCGCCCCGTCCGGCAAGGCCGCGGGCGCGCGGCGCTGGATCAGCCGCGCCTCGTCGCCACGCGCCGCCAGAATTTTCGCGGTTTCGCGACCGACCGCGCCCAAGCCGACAACCGCTACGATCATGCCAAGCCTCCTTGAACGAGGTGGATGTTAATTGAATTTACATCCAGGCAAAAGGTCTATTCGGTGGCTGTCGCCCACGAGGTCAATGCGCGGTGCAGACCATGCAGGGATCGAAGGAGCGCACGACATGCTGGATCGCAGGGGCCTTGGCGCCCGCCGCGCCGGTTTCGACGCCGACCAGCGCCTGTTCCAGCGGGCCGGGAACGCCGTTGGCGTCGCGCGGCGAGAAATTCCACGTGGTCGGCGCGACGATCTGATAGCGCAGGATATTGCCTCTCTCGACGCTCAGCCAATGGCCGAGCGCGCCGCGCGCCGCCTCGACCAGGCCGACTCCCGCGCCATCGACGGGTTCCGGCCCATGTTCGCAAAAGCTCTCGTTCAGCCGGAGCGCGCGCGCCCAGCCTTCGGCGGCGATGGCGAGCCGCGCGATTTCGATCACGCGGGCCGCCACGCGCGCGTAGACATTGGTTCCGCCGCCTTGCGCGATCAGCGCGCGGATCAGCGGATCGCCGGCCACGGCCTGCCGCGCCACGGCGCCGGTCTCCGCCGGCTCGCCGGACAGACGCGGCGCCTTGGCCCAGGAATAGCCGTTGGCGCGATCCGCGTCGGGCAGGGTCACGGCGAGCGCCGGATCGGACGAGTTTTCGTGCAGAAAGGAAAAGGCGACATCCTCCCGGATCGCCTTGACCGGCAGCGGTTTTTCGGCCCCGGCGCGCGGATCGTAGAGGCCGGACGGGAACAAAGCGCCCTCTCCGGCGTGATAGGCGCCGAAACTGATCAAAGGCAAAGCGACGCCGCCAAGCCGGTCGAGACCCAAATCGGCGGCCAGCCGCAGGAAGGCGGCGAAATCGCCCTGCCCCTGCGAAAATGCGCTCAATTGCTCCGGCGTTTCCAGAGCCGCAACCTGCTCCAGCGGCGCGGCGAACAGGACCTTTTCGAGAAAGGCGCGAAAATCGCTCAGGATCGCCAGCAACCGCATCTTCTCGCCGAGATCGAGCGCGCGAGTGACGCCGCCCGGCTGGATTGCCAAAGAATGCGGCCATTTGCCGGCGATCAATCCCATCACGTGCAACAGCCGCGCGCGCGCCGGCAAGGCCTCCAGCGCCGCCGCGCCGGACACAGCCTTGAACCGCGCCTCGACCTCCGGAAACCAGCTTTCTCCGGCGTAAGACGCGCGGGCGAAATCCGGCATGAAGAACAGATAGAAATGGCTCAGATGGTCGGCGATATTTTCCGCCGCATGAGCGATATTGGCCGCCAGTTCGCCATTCGGCGGCGGCCGGATTCCGCCCACTGCGCGCAAGACGGCGGCCGCCGCCATGCTCTGTGACAGCGAGCAAATGCCGCAGATGCGCGGCGCCACGACCAAGGCGTCGGCGGCGGGGCGGCCAGCCAAAATCTGCTCGAAACCGCGATAAAGCGTGGTCGCGACGCGGGCCTCGGCGACGCGGCCCTCCTCGATGTCGAGCGTGAGTTCGAGATCGCCCTCGACGCGGTTGAACGGCCCGACAATGAGACGTGTCATTTGCCTCGTCTCGGATTTTCGACGATGCGGTCGGCCTCGGCGTTTTTCTTCACGCGCTCGGGCGTGGCGGATTTCGACAAGGCGGCCAAGGTCATGAACCACGCCTTGGGCATGTCGAGCGGCAGCCCGACCGGGATGCCGGCGATCTTGGGCGTGACGTGGAAATTGCGCACTTTCTCGAAATTCGGCGCCGTACAGGAAATGCAGGCGAAGCCGGCATGGGTGCAGGAGCCGCCGCCGTTCCAGGCGCGCTGGTTGCAATCGCCGATCGCCTGCGTCGCCTTGCAGCCGAGATGCTCCATCATGCAGCCGCGCTCGGACAGAGTGCGGGCGCTGGCCTTGAATTCGTAGAATTCATTGCGCGAGCAGCCGTGATGGGCGAGATGGGCGGCGAAGAATTTCGGCCGCCCCAAAGCGTCGAGATCGCGCGCCGCCAGATCGCCGAGCGCCAGCGCCTGAAGCGTCTCCATGATCCAGCCCGGATGCGGCGCGCAGCCCGAAACATTGACCACCGGCAAGCCGCCGCGCGAAACATAATCGCGTCCGAGCGCCCCGCCGGCCTCGGCGCCGTCGTAATGCAGGCCGCAGGCGTCGGTCGGGTCCGGGTCGCCGGCGGGAATGCCGCCATAGGCCGCGCAACTCCCCACCGCCACGCAGAAATCCGCGCGCGCCGCGAGGCTGCGCGATATATCGAGCAGGGTGCGGCCCGTGCCGGACAGGCGGTTGAACTTGCCGGTGCCATGCGGCCCGCGCAGGATCGAACCTTCGACGCAGAGAATGTCGAGCCTTGTTTCGCCGCTCTCGATGCGCGCAAGAATGTCCAGGACCTCTTCGCCGGTCTCCTCGCTCACGCTGGGGTGCCAGAGCAGATTGATTCCGGCGGCGCGCAGATCGGCGAACCAGCCTGCCGCGCCATGTTCCAGAACGGACATGGTGCAGCCGCCGCAGGAGCCGGCCTGAAGCCAGAACAGATTTTTGGAAGCGGGGTTCATCCTGCGAACATTCACCGGAACGCGCGCCGATTTCAATAGGCGCGCCGCAAGTCTCATGCTGCAATGAGGCGGGAGGACCAAGAATGGACGCCAGAACGCTGTTGCGCCGCATGTTCGACGCGGCGATCGCCGCCGCCCAGCCCGCGCTTTGCGTGCCGCCGCATCTGCCCGCTCCGCCACGCGGCCGCACTATTGTCATCGGCGCCGGCAAGGCTTCCGCCGCCATGGCCCGCGCGCTGGAGGACCATTGGCCCGGCCCGCTCGAAGGCCTCGTCGTCACCCGCTTCGGCTATCGCGTCCCCTGCGAGCGCATCGAAATCGTCGAGGCGGCGCATCCCGTGCCGGACGAAGCCGGCCAGAAGGCGGCGATACGCATTGCGGACCGCGTGCGCGGCCTGACCGAGGACGACCTTGTCATTGCCTTGATCTCGGGCGGCGGCTCGTCCCTGCTCGCCGCCCCGGCGCCGGGCGTCACGCTGGGCGACAAAAGGCTGCTGAGCGCGGCTTTGCTGAAATCCGGCGCCACGATTTCGGAAATGAATTGTGTACGGCGGCATTTGTCGTCGCTGAAGGGCGGCCGGCTTGGCGCCCTCGCCGCACCGGCGCGCGTCGTCGCGCTCCTGATGTCCGATGTGCCCGGGGACGATCCGATCGACATCGCCTCCGGCCCGACCGTCGCCGACCCGACCACCTGCGCTGACGCGCTCGCCGTGCTCGCGCGCTACGCCATCGTCCCGCCGCCCCCTATCAAAGCCATGCTGGAGCGCGGCGAGAGCGAGAGCGTCAAGCCCGGCGACCCACGCCTCGCCCGTAGCGAGGCGGTGCTGGTCGCGACGCCGCAGGCTGCGCTGGAGGCGGCGGCCAAGGTCGCGCGCGAGGCCGGCTATGCGACCGCCATTCTCGGCGACGCCATCGAAGGCGAAGCGCGCGAGGCCGGCAAGGTTTTCGGCGGGTTCGCGCGTGCGGTTGCGCTCAGGGGCGCGCCCTTCGCGCCGCCCTGCGTGCTGCTTTCGGGCGGCGAAACCACGGTGACCGTGCGCGGCAACGGGCGCGGCGGGCGCAATGTCGAATTCCTGCTTTCGCTCGGCCTGACGCTCGGCGGCCTGCCCGGCGTCTATGCCTTGGCGGGCGACACCGATGGCGTGGATGGGCAGGAGGAAATCGCCGGCGCCATCCTGACCCCCGACTCGCTTGCCCGCGCCCGCGCGAAAAAGATCGATCCGCTCGCGGCGCTCGACAATAACGACGGCCACGGCTTTTTCTCCAGCCTCGGCGACAGCGTCATCACCGGGCCGACCCATACCAATGTCAATGATTTCCGCGCGATCCTCATCGGGTGACGCGCCGATAGCTTCTCGGCGCCGATAGCGGAGAGGGTCACCGCAAGCGCCGCCGGTTCTTTCTCGGAACTGGTCGATTGACAGGGCTGTCCCCGCGCAGCTCTGGCCAGATCGGCCCTACAGGCGTTACGCCGCTAAAATAAGCATATTTTAAGCTGAATACGCAATATTTTCGCCTTTTCAAGCGTTTATAAGGCCACTAGGCGCGAAGACCGCCGCCTATAACTTGACAAATTGCCTGTCATCATCAGGAGGACACGCAATGTCGATCTCACATCGCTTGATCTTGGCGGCTTGTGCTATGCTGTCTCTATCCAGCATAAGCCAAGCGGCAAGTTTTTATTATACCGACAAGGCGCCCCGCGAGACAATGGGCGCCCCGCGCGAGGCGCGCTACGACATGCCATATGGCGCATTCAGGCGCTGTCTGCCCGCCACGGGAGCGCAAGTTCTCGGCGGCTTCGCCTCCCCGCACGACTGGCTTGATCCCGATACCGGCGAGATCTGCAACCGTTGAACGGCGCGCCATCGCAAGTGGCGATGGAGAAGCGGGGCGGCAGGGGCAGGATTGAATGGCAGGAGTGGCCGGGTTCGAACCGACGACACCCGGTTTTGGAGACCGGTGCTCTACCAGCTGAGCTACACTCCTGCAGGCGACGCGAAGCGCGCCGTCAGCGGCGTTTTCATAGCCGCAAAGAGCAGCTCCGTGCAACCCCGTCGTTCGAGAATTGACGGAAAAAGCGCGTTATCCCCTCGCCACGCACAGCGGCGCAGCGCTCGGACAAAAACGACGGCCCCTTGAACGGGGCCGTCGGATTGCGCTTGGCGCCTTGTCGCGTCAATGCGAGCGCGGCGCCAGGCTTTCCACCGCGCCGGTCGGCAGGCCGATCGCATGGGCGTCGCCGCCGACAAAGGCCTGAACCAGCGCATGGCTGTCGCCATATTGGTGGAAGGCCATGACCTTGCCGCCCACGATCTTGAAGAAATGGCACCATTCATCTTCGAAATGGGCGCCCGACCTCCGCATCCGGCCGGAGGTGTGTCCCAACACCAGGACGAAGCCCGAGCCCGTATGGAATTCATGCGGCATGAACCGCTCGATATCCACATTCAGCGCGAGGTCCGAGAAATAGGCCGCGATTTCGCGCAGGCCCTTTCGCTCCCCGCCCCATGGCAGCAAAGCGGGATCGGTATTGGTTTTCCATTCGATCTGCGGATCGGCGGCCGCCAGGATCCGGTCGATCCCGCCGCTCACAAAAGCCGCATAGAGCGACTTGACGAATTCGATATTGTTCATGGCGAACCCTCCCTCGTTCCGGGAAGCGTCTTCGGCAGGTCCGGCGTGGCCGGAAGCAATGCCTGAAGGCCCGGGGCTTTCCCGCGCTTTAACGCGCGCACATGGACGGCGCGGCGCTTAAGAAGGCCGGAGGCTAGCATTCGCGCGAACGGAGACCCAATCAAAGGAAAGTGATGGGCGGCCAAAAAGAAAGGGAGCCGTTTCGGCTCCCTTTCCAGGATTCAACAAGGCGTTTCAACGAAACCGCCCGGTAACGGAACGCGAGCGTTCCGCCTTATTCGATGATGGAAGCGACGACGCCGGCGCCGACCGTACGGCCGCCTTCGCGGATGGCGAAGCGCAGCTTCTCTTCCATGGCGATCGGAACGATCAGCGCCACGTCCATCGAGACGTTGTCGCCCGGCATCACCATTTCCGTGCCTTCCGGCAGCGTCACGATGCCCGTCACGTCCGTCGTCCGGAAATAGAACTGCGGACGATAGTTCGTGAAGAACGGCGTATGACGGCCGCCCTCTTCCTTCGTCAGGATATAGGCCTCGGCCTTGAACTTGGTGTGCGGCTTCACCGAACCCGGCTTGCACAGCACCTGGCCGCGCTCCACGTCCTCGCGCTTGGTGCCGCGCAGCAGGCAGCCCACATTGTCGCCCGCCTGGCCCTGATCCAGCAGCTTGCGGAACATTTCAACGCCGGTCACCGTCGTCTTCACCGTCGGCTTCAGGCCAACGATCTCGACTTCCTCGCCAACCTTGACAATGCCGCGCTCGACGCGGCCGGTCACAACCGTGCCGCGGCCCGAGATCGAGAACACGTCTTCAACCGGCATCAGGAACGGCTGGTCAATCGGACGCT
>NZ_JAYSBG010000201.1:0-6449 GCF_041915505.1 Rhodoblastus sp.
ACGAAATCATAGCCGGAATTGCCGTCGAGAACGAATTCCTTGATGGCGTTGGTGACATGGGGAATCACCTGCACCGTGCCGCCGAGATAATCGCCGCGCCGCTCGCGCGTGATGATGTCCTGATAGATCCGACCGGTGGTGACATTGTCCATGCGATTGGCCGAGCGGCCGGTAAAGCGCTCGTAATGGCCGAGATCGAGATCGGTCTCGGCGCCGTCGTCGGTGACGAAGCATTCGCCATGCTGATAGGGCGACATGGTGCCCGGATCGACGTTCAGATAGGGGTCGAGCTTGCGCAGCCGCACCGTATAGCCACGCGCTTGCAGCAGGGCGCCCAGCGCCGCCGAGGCCAACCCCTTGCCGAGGGAGGAAACCACGCCGCCGGTGATGAAGATGTACCGCGCCATCGCAGGGTCGCCTCAAGTCTGAGCGGGACGCGGCGCGGAGAGCGCCGGTCGACCGTGGGGATTTCATTACGGGAAGGGCCGGAAAACCGGCCCCTCGGGAAACGTGAACTTACTGCGAACGCGGCGGAGCCTGGGCCGGCTCCGGCGCGGGCGGCGCTGCGGGAGCGGCCGGAGCCGTCTTCTCCATCTGCTTCAACTGGTCGAGAACCGTGCCCTTCGGCTGGTCCGTCGCCGAGGCCGGCGCGGTCGCGGCGGGCGATTCGAAGATGGATTTGTTGGGGTGATTGTAGGAGGCCAGAATGGTCAGCGCCAGACTGGTGATGAAGAACAAAGTGGCGAGAATCGCAGTTGCCCGCGTCAGCGCATTGGCCTGGCCGCGTCCGGTGAAGAAGCTGCCGGCCCCGCCGCCGCCCATGCCGAGCGCGCCGCCCTCGGAACGCTGCAGCAGAACCACGGCGATCAGCGCCACCACGATGAGAAGATGAACGACGATCAGAACCGTCTGCATTTTATCGTCCTTGCGCCCAACTCGCTGAAAAGTAAATTCTTTTCACGAGAGCGGGCTTTGAGATGCCAAGTCAAACCGCAAAAGCCGCCGCGAAACGGCCGCGACGGCATAGTCGGCGGGTCTTAACGCAAAAGTCCGCCGTTGGGAACCCCGCCCGCGCGGTCTACTCGTAAACCGAAGCGATGCCCAGGAAATCCTTGGCGGTCAGGCTCGCGCCGCCGACCAGGGCGCCGTTGACATTCTCCACCGCCATCAGTTCGGCGGCGTTGGAGGGCTTCACCGAGCCGCCATAAAGAATGCGGACGACGGCGCCGGCCTCCGGCAGCAAGTCGACCAGTTCGCGGCGGATGAAGCCGTGGACCTCGGCGACATCCTCCGGCGTCGGCGTCAGGCCGGTGCCGATCGCCCAGACCGGCTCATAGGCCACCACCAGATTTTGCGCTGTCGCGCCATGCGGCAGCGAGGCGGAGAGCTGGCCGCCGACGACGGCGAGCGTCTGGCCCGCCTCGCGCTGGAGATTGGTTTCGCCGACGCAGACCACCGCGACCAACCCGGCGCGCAAAGCGGCCTCCGCCTTGGCGCGCACGACCGCGTCGCTCTCGCCATGATCGGCGCGGCGTTCGGAATGGCCGACGAGAACAAAACCCGCGCCCGCGTCCCTGAGCTGTTCGGCGGAAATGTCGCCGGTATGGGCGCCAGAGGCCTTGGCGTGGCAGTCTTGCCCGCCGATGGCGATCCGGCCCGCCGCCGCGGCGACCGCCTGGGCGATCAGGGTCGCCGGCGGACAGATCAACACGTCCGCCCCGCCGATTCCGGCGGCGCTTTCCGCTATGGCAGCGATCTCGGCCAGCGAGGCGGTCACGCCGTTCATCTTCCAGTTGCCCGCCGCGAGCGGACGAATTTTCACCGTCATGCTTGTTCCCCCAAACCCTCCGCCTCGCGATAGCAGAGCCGGCGGCGCTTGCAAATGGGGCGAAGCGGCGCAGGTCGTTGGAAATGGCTTGTATTCGGCGAGCGACTGCGATCAAACGGCGCGGCGGGAGTCGCGCGCTCGCCGAGCGTTGGAAGGGACATTGCGCGCAGCCCTCGCCGTTTCTATAGTCCCGCGCTCTCCGCCGCCCGTCCGGTGCGGCGCAAAACAGGAAATGTCCATGCTCGATGGTCTTCGGATCATGTCGAAGAATCTGATCGGCCGCACCATTCTCGCGGCCTTCGCCGCCGTCATCGTGGTCGGCTTCGGCTTCTTCGGCATCCGCGACGTCTTCACCAATTTCCGCGCGAACCAGCTCGCGACCGTCGGCGATGCGGAAATCGGAATGGCGCAGTTCCGCAACGATTACCAGACCGCGCTGCAGCGCATCCAGCGCCAGGCCAAGCGCGCCATCACCAATGAGGAAGCCCGCCAGATCGGCTTGGACCGGCAAGTGCTCTCCCAGTTGCTGACCGGCGCCGCGCTCGATCAGGACGCCAAAAGGCTCGGCCTCGCCTTGTCGGACGCCGAAATCGCCCGGGTCATCAAGGCGGAGAAAATGTTTGCCGGCCCGACCGGCGCCTTCGACCAGGCCCGCATGAACGAAATCCTACGCGACAACGGCTATACCGAAACCAGCTATATCCGCGAGCAGCGCGAGACCGCCTTGCGCCAGCAGATCGCGCAGGCGGTCACCGGCGGCGTGAAAGCGCCCGGCGTCCTGCTCGCCGCCGTCAACGCCTTCACCAACGAGACCCGCAAAGTCGATTATTTCGTGCTGCCGGCCCCCGATCTCGCCAAGGCCCCCGCCCCGGCCGACGACGCCGTGCAGTCCTATTACACTATGCGCAAGGACTCCTATCGCGCGCCGGAATTCCGCAAGGCGACCGTGCTGATCGTGACGCCGGCCGATGTCGCCAAGACGATCGAGATTTCCGACGAGGCGGCGAAAAAGGTCTATGACGAGACCGCCGCCCAGCGCTTCATCACCCCCGAGAAGCGCTCGATCACGCAGGCGACCTTCCAGAACGAGGCCTCCGCCGCCAAGGCGAAGGCGCGGATCGACGCCGGCGAAAGCTTCGACGCCGTCGTCGCCGACAAGGATCTCGGCGGCGTGGTCGCGGATATCGGCTCGACCACCCGCGCCGCCATGTTCGACAAAGCCATAGCCGACGCCGCCTTCGCTTTGCCCCAGCCCGGCGTGACCCCGCCCATTCCCGGCAAGTTCGGCGTCGTGCTCGCCCATGTCTCGCAGATCGAGCCGGGCGCAACCAAGCCCTTCGAAGAGGTCAGGGACCAGATCAAGAGCGAGCTGGCGCAAAGCCAGGCCAAGAGCGCGACCCAGCAATTGCACGACAAGATCGAGGACCTGCGCACGTCCGGCAAGACGCTCGCGCAAGCCGCCGAAGCCCTCGGCCTGCCGACCCAGACCTATGTGACGGACGCCTCCGGCGCCGCCAAGGGCGAGGCCGGCCAGCCCGGCGCCCCGATAGCGGCGCTCGCCGCCTCCCCCGAACTGGTCAAGGCCATTTTCGCCTCCGACGTCGGCGTCGACAATGAAGCCGTGACCCGCAAGGACGGCGGTTTCGGCTGGTTCGAGGTCAATGCCGTCGAGACCTCCCGGCAATTGCCGCTGGACGAGGTGAAGGCGCAGGTCGTCCGCGCCCTGCAGGAGAGCGAGGCGCAAAAGGCTCTGGCCGCTCAGGCCAACGAACTGGCGCGCAAGATCGATTCCGGCGAGAGCCTCGCCGCGCTCGCCGCCGCCAATAACGCGACCGTGCAGCAGGCGCAGGAGATCAAGCGCTCCGGCGCCGCCGGCCTGACCCCGGCCGCCATCCAGCAGATTTTCGGCACGCCGGTCGGCGGCGCAGGCGTCGCGCTGGCCGATCAGAACGGCAGGTTGGTGTTCAAGGTGCTCGACGCCGCGACGCCGCCGCTCGACCTGAAGGACAAGGTGCTGGCCGGCCTGTTGCCGCAGCTCGAATCGAGCCTCGCCGACGACCTGTTCAGCCAATATGTTTCCGGCTTGCAGAATCAGTTGGGCGTGCATGTCAATCAGGCCGCGCTGCGCGCGGTCGACGGGCAGGAATGAGAGGGTCGAAAGTATGTTCCTGCCCGAATTCGACGCTTTCGCCGCGCGCTACGACGCCGGCGAACCGTCCCTCGTCAGCCTGAAGCTGGTCGCCGATCTCGAAACGCCGGTTTCCGCCTTTCTGAAGCTCTCGCATGGCCGCGCGGGCGATGTCTTCCTGCTCGAATCGGTCGAGGGCGGCGCGGCGCGCGGGCGCTATTCCATGATCGGCCTCGACCCCGACGTGATCTTCCGCGTCAAGGGCGGCAAGGCCGAGATCAATCGCGCCGCCCGGCGCGACCGCGAGGCTTTCGTCGCCTGCGAGGGCAAGCCGCTCGACGCCTTGCGCGTGCTGCTCGACGAATCCGCCATTCCCGCGCATCCGGGCCTGCCGCCCATGGCCGCCGGCGTATTCGGCTATCTCGGCTATGACATGGTGCGCGAAATGGAGCGGCTCGCGCCCGCCAAGCGCGATCCGATCGGCACGCCGGACGCGCTGCTGGTGCGCCCGACCCTGATGGCCGTGTTCGATTCGGTGCGCGACGAAATCTGGCTGGTGACGCCCGTCCGCCCGCTGGCGGATCTCAGCGCAAAGGCGGCTTACGAAGCCGCTTTGGGCCGGCTCGACTCCGCCGTGGAGGCGCTGGAAGGGCCGATGCGCCACGAGGGCCAGGCGGCGGACGCGCTGCTGCTGCAAAGCCATCAGCCGTCGTCCAACACCAGCGAGGAGCGTTTCCTGCGCATGGTCGAGGCGGCCAAATCCTATATCCGCGCCGGCGACATTTTCCAGGTCGTGCTGTCGCAGCGCTTCACCTCGCCGTTCCAGCTTCCCGCTTTCGCGCTCTATCGGGCCTTGCGTCGCGTCAATCCGGCGCCCTTCCTGTGCTATCTCGATTTCGCCGATTTCCAGATCGTCTGCTCCAGCCCGGAAATTCTGGTCCGGGCGCGCGAGGGCAAGGTCACCATCCGGCCCATCGCCGGCACCCGCTGGCGCGGCGAGACCCGCGAGCAGGACGAGGCGCTGGAGCGTGAATTGCTAGCCGACGAGAAGGAGCGCGCCGAGCATCTGATGCTGCTCGATCTCGGCCGCAACGACGTCGGCCGCGTCGCCGAAATCGGCACGGTGAAGGTGACCGAGAAATTCGTGGTCGAACGCTACAGCCACGTCATGCACATCGTCTCGAATGTCGAGGGCAAGCTCGACCCGAACCACGACGTGATCGACGCGCTCTGCGCCGGCTTTCCGGCCGGCACGGTCTCCGGCGCCCCCAAGGTGCGCGCGATGGAGATCATCGACGAGCTGGAGGTCGACAAGCGCGGTATTTACGGCGGCTGCATCGGCTATTTCGGCGCCTCGGGCGAAATGGACACCTGCATCGTGCTGCGCACCTCGGTGGTCAAGGACGGACTGATGCATGTGCAGGCGGGCGCCGGCATCGTCTATGATTCCGACCCGGCGAGCGAACAGCGCGAATGCGTGAACAAGGCCCGCGCCCTGTTCCGCGCCGCCGAGGAAGCCCTGCGCTTCGCCTCGACCGCCAAACGCGGGCAATAAACGCCGTCATCCAAAGGGCGCAGCGGCGGCCCCCTCTCCCCGCAAGCGGGGAGAGGGCTGGGGTGAGGGGCTGAAGCGCCGACGCCTCGAAAAGCGACGCGCCCCTTGACTAAACCCGGCTGGACAGCGCTCTATCCGGCGCCCCTCATCCCTGCCCACTCCCCGTAAACGGGAGCAGGACACCGGCGCGGCCTCAACAACGACAGATCGGCGAAAACATTGACCTTCGAACACGCCAGCCCAGCGCTGGCCCGCGCCCTGGCCGAGCACGGCTATAGCGCGCCCACGCCCGTCCAGGCCGCCGTGCTCAAGCCCGAGGCCGAAGGCCGCGACATTCTCGTCTCGGCGCAGACCGGCTCGGGCAAGACCGTCGCCTTCGGCCTCGCCATGGCCTCGGACATTCTCGGCGGCGGCGAAACGCTGCCCGAAGCCGGCGCGCCGCTGGCTCTGGTGATCGCGCCGACCCGCGAACTGGCGCTGCAGGTGGCGCAGGAGCTGCGCTGGCTCTATGGCAAGACGGGCGCCTGGGTGGTTCCCTGCGTCGGCGGCATGAATCCGCACGCCGAACGCCGCGCGCTCGCCGCCGGCGCGCAGATCGTGGTCGGCACGCCGGGCCGCCTGCGCGACCATCTCGAACGCGGCGCGCTGGATCTCTCCCGCCTCGCGGCGGTGGCGCTCGACGAAGCCGACGAAATGCTCGACATGGGCTTTCGCGAGGATCTCGAATTCATCCTCGACGCCACGCCCGAAGGCCGACGCACCCTGCTGTTTTCGGCGACGATGCCGAAGGCCATTGTCGCGCTGGCGAAGAAATACCAGCACAACGCCTTGCGCATCGAGGCCAAGGGCGAAACCGCCGGCCACGCCGATATCGATTATCGCGCCGTGCGGATTGACGCGCGCGAGACCGAAAAGGTCGTCATCAACCTGCTGCGGTT
>NZ_JAYSBG010000202.1:0-6448 GCF_041915505.1 Rhodoblastus sp.
CGCGCGCCTGACCGGCTATGGCGAGCGCGGCGGCGACCGGGGCGAGCTTTTCGCCGAGAAAGACCGCATCGGCCTGGGTTTGCGTGAGATGAACCGCGTCGATCGGCGACAGCGAGGCATGGGCGGCGGCGAGCGCGGGGGCGTCGTTCAACCCGTCGCCGACCATCAGGATTTTCGCCCCCTTGGCCGCAAGCTCCTCGATGAACGCGATCTTTTCCGCCGGCTTCAGCCCGCCGCGCCAGGTTTCGATCCCCAATTCGCGCGCGATTGGCGCCACCGCCTCCGGTCGATCGCCGGACAGAATGGCGAGCTTGAGGCCCCGTGCGCGCAAATGGGCGACGACCCTGCCGGCGTCGGGACGCAGAGTCTGGCGGATCAGCAGCCGCGCCCAACGCGCGCCGGCGCGCACGAAAATCGCGCTGGCGTCGGCCTCGCCGCCCGCCGCCTCGGCGCCGCAAAAGGCGGCCGAACCCAGCCGCGCCTCGCCATCGCCATAAGGCGCCGCAACGCCCTGCCCGGCCGTCTCGCGCGCCTCGGCCAGCGGCGCGGCGGCGCGCGCCGAACGGGCGAGAGCGAGCGCCAGCGGATGGCTGCTCGAATGGGCCAGCCGTCCGGCCAGTTCGAGCAGATCGGGCGGAATCTCCGCCACATTGACCACGCGCGGTTCGGGCAAGGTCAGGGTGCCGGTCTTGTCGAAAATGACCTGATCGATCTCGCCCAGTTTTTCCAATCCGGCCGCGTCATTCAGAAACAGGCCGGAGCGGAAGAAGGCGCCCGAAGCCATGGCCTGAACCGTCGGCACGGCCAGCGCCAAGGCGCAGGGACAGGTGATGATCAGCACGGATATGGCGATGACCAGCGCGTCGTGCGGGCTGGCGCCGAAAGCCCACCACGCCAGGCCGGTGGTCAACGCGGTGAGATGCACCACCGGCGCATAAAGCCGCGACACACGATCCGCCAGCCGCATATAGCGCGAGCGCGCCGCTCCGGCGGCGTCGATCAGCCGCGCGGCCTCGTCGATCAAAGCGGCATGGCCCGGCGCGGTCACGCGAAGCGTCAGGGCGCCCTCGCCATTGATCGAGCCGGCGTAAATATTGTCGCCCGCCGCAACCGGCTTGCCAAGCGTCTCGCCGGTGATCGCGCTTTCATCCACCGCGCTCGCGCCGCTCTCGACGATTCCATCCGCCGGAACACGCTCGCCCGCGCGCACCAGCACGCGATCGCCTTCCGCCAGCGCGGCGACCGGAACGAGCGCGAGATTGTCCTCGTCCTCCGCCGCGCCGGGCGTGAAGCGCAAGGCATTTTCGCCTTTCAGCGCGGCGAGATTGCCGGCCGCCGCGCGCGTCTTGCGGCGCATGGCCTGATCCATGACCCGGCCCGCCAGCAGGAAGGCCAACAGCATGATGGCTGAATCGAAATAGGCATGTTCGGCGTGGTGTTTGGTCTCATAGACCGACAAGGCCAGCGCGAGCGAGACGCCGATGGTGATCGGCACGTCCATGTTGAGCCGGCCCTGGCGCAACGCGGTCCAGGCGCTGACATAGAACGGCTGGCCGGCATAGGCCGCCGCCGGCAAGGCGATCAACGCCGAGAGGAAATGGAAGAAATCGCGGGTTTCCTCCGGCATGGTCGTGGCCTCGCCCGACCAGACCGAGATCGACAGCAGCATGATGTTCATGGCCGCGAAAACCGCGACGCCGAGACATTTCAGCAGCAAGGTGAACCGCGCCGCCTCGTCCGCCTCGACCTTGCGCTGCTCGAAGGGATAGGCGCGATAGCCGATCGTCTCCAGCGCGTTGGTCAGCCGGCCGGCGTCGATCGTCTCAGCGTCGAAGGTCACGGCGAGACGATGGCTGGTGAGATTGAGCCGCGCCAGCATCACCCCCGGCAGGCGCTTCATCGCCGTTTCAATATCGTCGAGGCAGGCGGCGCAGGTGATGCCGTCGATCGCCAGATCGAGCCGCGAGCGCCCGTCCGCATCGGTCTTCACGAAATGCGAATAATCGGGCGAGACGGCCATTTTACTCGACGATCAGCGGATTGCGGGATCGGAACAGGCGCTGGCCGTCGCGGCTCAGATCCACTTCGACATCCCAGCGCCCCGGCGCCAGAGCGGCGGCGCCGGAATAGACGCCCTCGGCCACCGCCGCGGCGACGACCTGCCGGTCGAGCTTGCGCGTGGCGGGAAAATAGAAATGCAATGCGGCGTCGAGCCCGGCGACCGGCTGTCCGGCCTTGTCCTTGACCGTGACGGTCACCTGGGAGCCGCCGGCCTCCTGCGTGCGGGTGAGATCGACGGTCCAGCCAAGCGCCGCCTGCGCCCGAGCGGCCTCGATCTCCTTGTTATAGGCGAGGCCGCTGTCATAGGGATTGTCCGAATCCAACCCGCTGAAGGTCTTCACCGCATAGCTGGCGAAGATGAAATTGACCGCGAGCATCACGCCGAAAAAGGCCGCGAGGATCGCCAGGACCATGCGGCCAGTCAGGGGCCGGCCGGCGGGATGATAGTCGCTTTCTTCCTTCGCCATAGCCTGTCCCTCGACTCTCGTTCCCGCCACGCGCCCGTTCGGCTCAGGGCGCCTTGAAATAATCCGCCTTGGCGACTCGCTCGCCGGTTTTCGCATCCGTCAGGACCATCTGGATCGGCGTGCTCTGCGGCATTTGCACGTCGCCCGGAACCGTGACCATCACGCGCAGCTCCAGCGTCTGATCCGGCGGCGCGACCACGGGCACGCCGGCCTCGTCGCCGGCCGGTTCGCCCAGCACCGTGAGCCTGCCCTGCGGCAGGCCTTCCAGCGACAGTTTGAACGCGCGCTCATAGCCTTTCGGATTCAGCACCCGCACGGTGAAGCCATTGCGCACCGAGCCGTCGGACAGGGTCACGAAGATCGGATTGCGATCGTGCATCACGTCGACGCCGAGGCTGCGGCGCGTCGCCAGCGAGAACGCCATGGCGGCGGAAACCGCGAGGATCAGCGCGACATAGACCAGGGTGCGGGCGCGGAAGATTTGCGGCTTCAACGCCTCCAGGCCTGCGGCGCGGCGCTGCACGTTGATGTCGGTGTCATAGCCGATCAGCCCGGTCGGACGGCCGATCTTCTTCATCACATTGTCGCAGGCGTCGATGCACAGGCCGCACTGGATGCAGCCCATGTTCAGGCCTTCGCGGATGTCCACGCCGGTGGGGCAGACCACGACGCATTGGTCGCAGGCCACGCAATCGCCCGCGGGCTTGCCTTCGAGCCGGAGAGCCTTGGCCTTTTTCACCGAGCCGCGCGGCTCGCCGCGATCGACGCGATAGGTGACGTTGAGCGCCCATTCGTCGGTCAGCGCGGCCTGGATGCGCGGCCAGGGACACATGTAGATGCAGACCTGCTCGCGCGCGAAGCCGGCGAGCAGATAGGTCGAAGCGGTCAGGATCAGGATCCAGATATAAGCCTGCGCCGGCGCCTGGAAGGTCGCGAGCTGTTTCACCAGCGTCGGCGCGTCCGCGAAATAGAGCACCCAGGCGCCGCCGGTCCACCAGGCGATCATCAGCCAGAGCGAATGTTTGAGGATCGCCTCGACCACGGTTTCGAGCGTCCAGGGCTGTTTGGCCTTTTTCATCCGGTCGCGGCGGTCGCCCTGGGTCCAGCGCTCGATCAGCAGGAACAGGTCGGTCCAGACCGTCTGCGGGCAGAGATAGCCGCACCAGATGCGGCCGGCGACCGCGTTCATGAGGAAGAGCGTGAAGGAGGCGAGGATCAGCAGGCCGGTAAAATAATAGACTTCCTGCGGCCAGATCGCGATGCCGAAGAAATAGAACCGGCCATTGCCGAGATCGACCAGCACCGCCTGCGACGGCTGGTCCGGTCCACGGTCCCAGCGCACGAAAGGCAGAAAATAATAGACCAGCATGCCGACGGCGAGCAGCGTCCATTTGATGTTCCGGAACTTGCCGGAAATGCTCTGCGGGTAAATCTGCTTGCGCGACTCGTAAAGCTCGACGTCTTCGTCGGACCCGGACGTCGCGGCGGCGGGCTTTTTCAGACCCAGGCCAGGAATTGCGCTCATATCGCCATCTCGAACAGCTTTGCCGCGCGCATCGGCGGGCGCGGCGCGTCATTTGCCCCCTTATAAGCCGAAGACGGCGACCCGAGTCGAGTAAATTGCGCGCGAATTTGTCGCAGGCCCGCATCGAGCGGAGGCTCCAACCCTTCCCGCGAGGCGCCTCATCGCGCCATTCCCGGAAAACCGCGTCTTTCAGCCCTTTATCGGACGCTGCTCAGCCTGCGCCCGGCGCCCCGAAGAGCGATATCACAAGTAAAAAGTAAGGGCGAAGCGGCGCCCGGCGCCGCTTCGCCCCACTGTCATTATTATTGGCCGCCGCCCAGCGAATGGACGAAGACGGTGAGCGACTTGATCGTGGCCGGATCGAGCTTGGAGCCCCAGGCCGGCATGTGGCCGCCGCGACCGCCGGTCAGCGTCTCGATGATCGTGGCCTTGTCGCCGCCATAGAGCCAGATCTTGGTGGTCAGATTCGGCGCGCCGACATCGGGATTGCCCTTGGCGTTGTCGCCATGGCAGGGCGAGCAATTATCCGCGAAGATCTTCTTGCCGGCCGAGACGTCTTCATTGGTCGGGTGCGACAACGAGAAGACGAAATTCGCGACCTGGTCGATCTGCTCCTTGGTCAGGATGCCGTCCTTGCCGAAGGCCGGCATATTGCCTTCATGGCCGTCAGGATCGCCAGAGCGCGCGCCATGGGTGATCGTCTGGCTGATCTGTTCGAGCTTGCCGCCCCACAGCCAGCGGTCGCCGGTGAGGTTCGGATAGCCGCGCGATCCCTGACCATTGGCGCCGTGGCAGGGCGCGCAGTTCACGTAGAAAGCCGAACGGCCGTAAGCGCGGGCGAATTCGGCCAGCTTCGGATCGGCGGCGATCTGCTGCAGGGTCGAACCGTTGAGCTTGGCGACCATTTCCGAACGCTGCCCCTGCAGGTCCTGCAGATCGGCGGTGACCGCGCCGCGCGCGCTCCAGCCGAGCATGCCCCGCGTATGGCCGCCGGGCAGCGGAATCGCCGGATAGAGGATCCAGTAGCCGACGGACCAGATCATGGTGGCGTAGAGAATATAGAGCCACCATTTCGGGAGCGGCGTGTTCAGCTCCTTGATGCCATCCCATTCATGGCCGGTGGTCGCCGTGCCCGTGGCTGGGTCAATGTCCTGATGCGTGTTGTCAACCATCGTTCAATCCTCGTTCAGCGGCAGGCGGGCGGCCTCGTCGAAGCTTTTCTTTTTGGACGGCCACAGCGCAAAGGCGACGACGCCGATAAACGCGACGATGACCGAGAGCAGGCTGAAGAGTTTCAGCGGTCCGAGAATGGCTTCGAAGTCCATATCGCCCCTCAGCGCCAGTTGGCTTTGTCGTCGAACAGTTTGAAATCAACCGTCGTGCCGAGCATCTGCAGATAGGCGACCAGCGCGTCCTGTTCGGTCGGGCCGGCGTCGCCGCCGAGGCTGGCGTGGGCCACCGCCTTCGGATAGCGCTTGACCAGATCGGCCACGGACGGATCGTCGGGGCTCATCTGGGCCTTGATGTCGGCCTTGGCCTTGGCGACCATGTCCGGCGTATAGGGCACGCCCTCGAGGGTGAGCACCTGCATGTCCTCCTGGATATGCGCGGCGTCGAGCGGAGTGGTCGCCAGGAAGGCGTAGCGCGGCATCACCGAACCGGGAACAACCGCGCGCGGGTTGTTCAGATGGTCGCGCTGCCAGTCGTCGGAATATTTGCCGCCGACGCGCGCCAGATCCGGCCCGGTGCGCTTGGAGCCCCACTGGAACGGATGGTCATATTTCGATTCCGCCGCCAGCGAATAATGGCCGTAGCGCTCGACCTCGTCGCGCAGGGCGCGGATCATCTGCGAATGGCAGAGATAGCAGCCCTCGCGGACGTAGATGTTGCGGCCGGCGAGTTCGAGCGGCGTATAGGGCCGCACGCCGTCGACCGTCTCGATCGTGCTCTTCAGATAGAACAGCGGACCGATCTCGACGAGGCCGCCGATGGCGATGACGATGATAATGCCGACCAGTAGAACCAGACTGTTCTTTTCGAAGATCGCGTGATGTTTCCAAAGGGACATGGTCTGCTCCTCACTCGGCCGGCGCGAGCGCGGGTTTGGCTTCGGGGGCTTCGGCCTCTTCGGGCGAAGCGAGCGTCTTGTAAAAGTTGAAGGCCATGATGAGCGAGCCGATCAGGAACAGGCCGCCGCCCGCCGCGCGGATCACATAGAAGGGGTGCATGGCCTCGACGGTTTCGATGAAGGAATATTCCAGGAAGCCGTTGGAGGTATAGGCGCGCCACATCAGGCCCTGCAGGATGCCGGACACCCACATCGCGGTGATGTAGAGCACGATGCCGATCGTCGCGATCCAGAAGTGCCAGTTGACCAGCTTCAGCGAATAGAGCC
>NZ_JAYSBG010000203.1:0-6446 GCF_041915505.1 Rhodoblastus sp.
ATGGAAGGTCGTCATGCGCTTGCGGTCGGAATCGAACGGCAGCTCCTGGACCCGTGGCGCCGCGCGGCAGCGCTCTTCTTTGGCGCGGCCCTTTTCGGCGGCGATGCGCCAGAGCGCGATTTCCATCGGGTCGCCGACGCCTTCGCCCTCGTCGCCGCGCTCGGCGTCATTGCATAAGGCTATGGCGTCGATCAGGCGTCCGTCCTCGGGGGCGCTGGCGTCCAGCGTGGCGGCGGGCCGGCGCTTGCCCGCGACCAGGACTTCCGCCACCCGCATTTCGTTGAGCGTCAGCGTGCCGGTCTTGTCGGAGCAGATGCAACTGACCGAGCCCAAAGTCTCGATGGCCGGAAGCCGCCGCGCCAGCGCATTGCGGGCGACCATGGCCCGCGCGCCGAGCGCCAGCATCACGGTCACGACCGCCGGCAGCGCCTCGGGAATGGCCGCGACGGCGAGGCTCAAAGCCGTCAGCAGCATCAGCAAAGGCGGCTCTCCGCGCAGCACGCCGAAGAGAAAGACGATGGCGCAGATCGCCAGAATGCCGATGGCGAGCTGGCGGCCGAAAATGGCGAGACGGCGCTGCAGCGGCGTCTGCGCCGGCGCAATCGTCCCCATCATGCCGGCGATCTTGCCCAGCTCGGTTTCCATGCCGGTCGCGACAACAATGCCAAGCCCCCGGCCATAGGTCGCGTTCGTGCCCTTGAACGCCATATTGACGCGATCGCCGAGCGCCAGCGCCGGATCGGCGAGCGCCTGAGCCTGTTTATCGACCGGCGCCGATTCCCCGGTCAGCGCCGCTTCCGCCATTTTGAGGCTCGGCGCCTCGATCAGGCGCAGGTCGGCGGGCGCGGCGTTGCCGGCCTCCAGCACGACCAAGTCGCCGCGCACGAGATCGACGGCGGGGATCACATGATGGCCGCCATCGCGCAGGACGATGGCCTTGAGCGCGGCGAGCCGCTTCAGTTCGGCGATGGCGCGCCCGGCGCGGACATCTTCCACCAGTCCGATAACCGCATTGAGTACGACGATGGCGAGAATGACCAGCGTATCGCTCATTTCGCCGATCAGGCCAGAAACGATGGCGGCGACGACCAGCACCGCGATCATGAAATCCTTGAACTGGTCGGCCAGCATCGCGAGCAGGCTGCGGCCCGGCTGTTCGCGAATTTCGTTGGGGCCGTCCCGCTCCAGCCGCCGCGCCGCCTCTTCGGCGCTCAGGCCATTGTGGAGATCGCCGCCGAGCCGCTCGACCACCTGGGCGACGCCGAGCGTGTGCCACACGGGCGCGGGGGACGCGTCGATTTCACCCACGATCCTGGTCCCCTATGGATCTCGCGCGAGGACATTGCGCGGCTTGACGGCGAACAAGGCGCCGCCGGACCATTGTCCTTATCCTGCTCGCTTGACGATCCGACGACAAGTTCAGGCGCGAATTTCCGTTGCGCCTGCGACACTTGGCCGCTCCGTACCGGGCGTTCGGCCCTCAGGCCCGGGCGCCGCCCCCGATCGAATCGGCCTTGCGCAATTGCGGGAACAGAACCGCCCAGACCGCGACCACGATCAAAGCGCCGAAGCCGCCGAACAAAGCCGCCCCCACCGGCCCCAGCAAGGCGGCCGCCACGCCGGATTCGAATTCGCCCAATTGGTTGGAGGCGCCGATGAACAGGAAATTCACCGCCGAGACGCGGCCGCGCATTTCATTCGGCGTGGCGAGTTGCACCACGGTCTGGCGCACCACCATGCTGATCACGTCGCAGGCGCCAAGCGCCGCCATGGCCGCGAGCGACACCGGAAAGGATTTGGAGAGCGCAAAGACGATGGTGGCGAGCGCATAGCCTGCCACAGCCAGAAACATCTTTGGGCCGGCCCGACGACGCAGCGGGAAGATGGCCAGGATCAGGCTGACGCTGATCGCGCCGACCGCCGGCGCGGCGCGCAGGGCGCCGAGGCCGAGCGGCCCGACCTGCAAGATGTCGCGCGCATAGATCGGAAGCAACGCCGTCGCGCCGCCGAACAGCACCGCGAACAGATCGAGCGAAATCGAGCCCAGCACGATCTTGTTCGACCAGATATAGCTCAGGCCAGCGAGCGCGCTCTTTTCGGCGGGGTCGAAACCGGGCCGCGCCGCCTCGCCATTGGCGCGCCGGATCGCCAGGACGGCCGGGACGCCGCAGGCGGCGAGGACCGCGCAGAGCAGGAAGATCTTCACCCCGAAAGCCGCGAACAGCAGGCCGCCCAAGGCGGGGCCGGCGATGGTCGCCGCCTGGAACACGGTGGTCGACATGGCCACCGCGCGCGGAAAAGTGTCGTGGTCGACGATTTCCGGCAGCAAGGACGCATTAGCCGGGCCGGAAAAGGCGCGGGCCGAGCCGAGCGCGAACAGAGCCGGATAGATCGTCCAGATCGGCGCCGAGGTCGCGGCGATGACGAAAATGGCGAGCGACGCCGCTGCTTGGCCGAGCGCGGCGAAAGCCGAGATCTTGCGCCGGTCGAAGCGATCCGAGGCCGCGCCGCTCCAGTGCAGGAGCGCGACCAGCGGCAGGAATTGGGCCAGCCCGACGAAGCCGAGGCTCATGGCGCTGCCGGTCTCGGCATAGACATGCCAGCCCATCGCAACGTCGAGCATTTGCGCGGCGAAGGCGCCGAAGCCGCGCGTGATCAGGAACAGGACGATATTGCGGCGCGCGGCGCCGGAGCCCATGGAAAAAGCGAGATTGGCCATGGCGCCTCATAGCGCGAACAGGACTGAAGCCAAAGGCGGAAAGCTTTCAGGGCCGCCAGATATATCTTGCGGCGCTGCGGGCTTTTTCGCCCGGCGCCAGCACGCGCATCGACGGCTTGGCGAACAGGTCGCCGGAAAACCCCTCCGGATCGCCATGGCCCGTCCAGGCCTCAAGGCAGAGAAAGCCCGCGCCCGGGCGCGACCACAGGGCGATGTGAGGGAAATGATCCAGCTCCATCCGCAGGCTGGGACCGTTTTCCGCGCCAAAGTCGAGTCCCGCGCTGCAGGCGTCGAGGAAACACAAGGCCTCCTCGAACATATCGGGGGTAAGGGGCAGCATACGCCCTTCCAGCGGGATCGGACGGCGGCGCGTCGAAAACAGGCCGCCCGGCGCGATGACGGGGACCTCCGCGCGCTCGTCGGCGTCGAAGCGCACCATATGCGGCCCCGTCGCGCCCGGCAGCGGCCAGACGAAGCCGGGATGCAGCCCACAGGCGTAGGGCATGGGCCGCTCAGTCTCACTTTTAACATGAAGAATTATGCTCAATACATTGTCTTGTATTATATATTCTACGAACAAATTGAAAGCGAATGGATAGACCGCGTGCGTGCGCTCATTCGCGCCGAGCCGCAGCACGAGGCGTTCTTCCGCCTGCTCGACCAGATCGAAATCCTCATGCCGCGCGAAGCCGTGCAGGCCGAGCGGGTAGCGCCGCCCGTCCACCACGACGCCGTCGCGGGTCCAGCCGACCACCGGAAACAGGATCGGGGCCGAATCCGGCCAAAAGGTCTCGTCGCCGGCCCAGATCAGCTCCCGCCCGCCGACGCGCCAGCTTTTCAGCTCCGCGCCGCGCCGCGCGATGCGGGCCGATGCCCCGCCCGACGCGATCTCGAATCCTGCGCTCATCGTCCCCCGCTTTGGCTGCCGGGCGCTTTGGGCTAGTCTGCGGCAAAGCCCGCGTAAACCGGAGCCGCCCCGCATGAAAGCCCCCTCGCCGGCCGTGGCGATTCGCATGATCGGCGTCAATAAATGGTACGGCGAATTCCATGTCCTGCGCGACATCGATCTGGCGGTCGAGGCCGGCGAGAAAATCGTGCTGTGCGGCCCCTCCGGCTCCGGCAAATCGACCCTGATCCGCTGCATCAACCGGCTTGAGGCGCATCAGGCCGGCCAGATCGTCGTCGACGGCGTGGAGCTGACCGACGATCTGCGCAGCGTCGAGGAGGTGCGCCGCGAGGTCGGCATGGTGTTCCAGCATTTCAACCTGTTCCCGCATCTCACCGTGCTGGAGAACTGCACGCTGGCGCCGATCCATGTCCGCAAGGCGAGCAAGGCCGACGCCCAAGCCCAGGCGATGGAATTTCTGGAAAAGGTGCGGATCGCCGAACAGGCCGGCAAATATCCCGGCCAGCTTTCCGGCGGCCAGCAGCAGCGCGTCGCGATCGCCCGCGCGCTGTGCATGAAGCCGAAAATCATGCTGTTCGACGAGCCGACGTCCGCACTCGACCCGGAAATGGTCAAGGAAGTGCTCGACACCATGTCCGAACTGGCGCGGGAGGGCATGACCATGATGTGCGTGACCCATGAAATGGGCTTCGCCCGTCAGGTCGCGGATCGGGTGATCTTCATGGATCAGGGCCAGATCGTGGAGATTGCGCCGCCGGACACGTTTTTCTCATCGCCGAAACACGAGCGCGCGCAGGCCTTTTTGAAGCAGATCCTGCACTAACGCTTAGGCGTCGCCCGGCGCGATGGGCTCACAGAAGCGGATGCGATTGCCGAACGGGTCGATCACGCCCAATTCGAGCGTTTGCCAGGGCGTCTTTTCCAATCCGGGCCGCATATAGCGATAGGCTTTTGCGGCAAGTTCGCGATGCAGGGCTTCGACGCCGCTCATCATGACGCGGATATTAGCGCCCGGCGCGCCGTCGCCGTGGTGTTCGCTCAGATGCAGGACAAGGCCGCCGCGCGAAATGCCGCGATAAAGTGGCGCGTTGTCGTCGAAGCGATGATCCCAATCGACCGAAAAGCCAAGAAAACCGAGATAAAACTCGTCCGCCTTGGCCACGTCGAACATCCGCAGCACCGGAATCACGGATTTGAAGGCGATTTCCATCCCGTTCCCCTCACGGCGCCGGGCGCGTCAGGGCGAGTGCGACGCAGCGACTTCGGCCAGCATCGCTTTCGCTTTGGCGGCCGCTTCGGCGAGCACGGCTTCGTCGCGGCCGCGCAGCACGACCTGATTGAAGAATTTTCCTTCGCGCAGCGACGGATAGGAGCCGATGGACACCTGCGGATAGGCCTTGGCCAGTTCCGTCAGCCCGGCCGCATAGGCGCCTTCGGGCACGCCCGGCGCGTCGATGGTTTCCGACAGGATTTTCGCGCCCCGGACCAGTTTCGGCGCGACATCGTCCAGCATGGCCTGCATGATCGCCGGCACGCCGGCCATCACGATCACATTGCCGATCCAGAAGCCGGGCGCCTTGGAGATCGGATTGGTCACCAGCGCCGCGCCATGGGGAATGCGCGCCATGCGCCGGCGGGCCTCGTTGAGGTCCTCCGGCTTGATCCGCTCCAGCAGCAGGGCGATGGCGCGTGGGTCTTCGGAGATTTCAACGTCAAAGGCCTTCGCCACCGCATCGGCGGTAATGTCGTCATGGGTCGGGCCGATGCCCCCGGTCGTGAAAACATAATCGTAGCGCGCGCGCAAAGCGTCGAGCGCCGTCACGATCTCCGCCTCGACATCGGGAACGACGCGGATTTCGCGGGTTTCGACGCCGATCTGCAACAAATAATGCGCAATATAATGGCTGTTGGCGTCGCGGGTGCGGCCGGACAGGATCTCGTCGCCGATCACCAGAACGGCGGCGGTGACGCTTTTATCGCTCATGACCCGCCGACCTTTCGCTCATACATCACATAGACCCGCGTCCGCGCGACCCGGACATAGCCGCGGCTCTCCAGCAAGGCGAGCAGGTTGACGTCCCATTTCGCCGGGGAATAGGCGAGGATCAAAGCGCGCGGCCACAAGGATTCGGGCTCGCCCGACAGGAAGGGCTCCAGCGCCAGATCCTCCGCCCCCTCGACATCGAGCTTCATCATGTCGATGCGGTCGATCCCCTCCTCATGCGCGAGGGTCGCGAGCGATTTCGAGGCCGCGCTGAACGAACCGCCGCCGTTCTCGACATTGACGATCCGCATCGAGGTCTCGGCGAGATCGTAAGGGTTGTAGAACAGCGTCACCGGGCCCTCGACATCGGCCACGGCGCAATCGAGCGCCTTGACGGTGGCGGCCGGGTTCTGGCGCAGATTATAGACCAGCCGCTCGTAAAGCAGCGGCTGCGGTTCGACCGCCAGCACGCGGGCGCGCGGGCCAGCGCGCAGCGCCACGAACAGACTGCCGGCGCCGCATCCCGCGCCAATGTCAAGAAAGGTCATGTCCGGCGCGATCCGCTCGGCGATGAAACGGCGCTCCTCGCGGTCGGAAAATTGCGGCGTGAACAGCAGGCGCTTTTCGCAGGCATTGTTGAACGGATAAAGCCGCATCCGGGCTTTCAGCGTCTCGACCGTCACGTCGACGGGCCGGGCGCGCAGCCGGCGCAGGCCGAATCGGCGGACCAGCAGCGCCGAACGCTGGCCGAACCAATGGCCGCCGGCGCTCTGCGTGAAATCCAGCAGGCGACGCAGCGAGCCATGCGGCTGGTAGCGCCCGAACGGGGACAAATC
>NZ_JAYSBG010000204.1:0-6440 GCF_041915505.1 Rhodoblastus sp.
CGCCGCGCTGCAGGCGCTGGCGACGCCCGCGCCGCAAAATTCCGCCCGCCCGCGCGGCGGCGCCGGATTCGCCCCCGCCCTGCGCTCGGCCGCCAAGCTCGACGCCTTCGCCGCCAGCGCGCCGCCGCGCGGCGTCAAGACCGGATTCGGCGCCAAGGCGACCGTGCTGAGCGCCAATTCCTTCGCCAAGGACGACGACTGAACGCACGCCGTCCCGATCGTGGTTAATGTCCTGTTAATCCGCGCTGCTTAATCTCTCCCGATGCGCCGGAGAAGCCCGTGGCCCCCGGCGGCGAGGCGCGGGAGGCAGGCCATGCTCCAGGAAGCGATCAAGGCCCAGGAATTCGTCGTGACGCAGCGGCCGCGCCGTCGCAGCCCCGCAGCCTGCGGCCTTCAGCAACTGGCGCGTCTGGCGCTGCTGATGATGATCGGCTTCTGCCTGATTTCGCTGAGCCTCAACCCCAGTCGCGCGCTGTCGGCGACCTCGGCGCTCGAACAGACGCTCGGTCCGGCCTGACGCTCGCCTGACCGCGCGGAATCGGCTAGCATCGCGCCATGCTCATCTTGCGCCGTCTGTCGATTGTCCTGCTGGCTTTGCTCTGTCTCGCCGGCGCGGCGCCGCCCGCCGCGGCGCAAAATCCGTTTTCCGATTTTTTCGGCTCGCTGTTCTCCCCCCGCCGCGCGAGGCCGCCGGAGGAATACAGGCCGCGCCCGGTCCACCGCCCCAAGCCCAAACCCACCGCCGCCACGCCCGGCTCCGGCGCGCCGGCGGCCGACAACCAAGCGGGAAAGCCGGCCCCAAGCTTCTTCATCGCCGTGATCGGCGACAGCGAGGCGGGCCTGCTCGCCCAGGGCCTCACGGAAGCCTTCGCCAATGACCCCCGCGTCGCCATCGTCAACAAGGCGAAGGAGGACACCGGCCTCGTCCGCGACGATTTCTACGACTGGCGCGCCGCCGCCAAGGCGCTGCTGGACGGCCCGCAGCATTTTGACGCCGCCGTGATCCAGATCGGCATCAACGACAACCAGAAGCCGCGCCTCGGCGACAACAGCCCGGAGCCGCTGAGCAAGCCGTTCAACGAGATCTACGCCAAGCGCGTCGAGGAGCTGGCGGCCTTGTTCCGCGACAAGAAAACGCCGCTGATCTGGGTCGGCCTGCCGATCATGCGCAGCGAAAACCTGTCCAACGCCGCGCTGGTCTTCAACGATATCGACCGGCAATATGCCGAGGCGCAGGGCGCGCGTTATGTCGATCTGTGGGAGGCCTTTTCCGACGAAAATTCGGTCTATCGCGCCTCGGGCCCCGATGTGAACGGCGTCATCATGCGCTTGCGCGCCGCCGATGGCGTGCATTTCAACAAGGCCGGCGCGCGCAAGGCCGCGCATTTCGTGGAGCCGGAAATCCGCAAATTGCTCGAAGCCGCGTTGCAGCCGCCGGAAACGCCCGCGACCCCGGCGCCGGAGGCGCCGACCAGCCCCACGCCGGGCGGCGATACGCCGCAACCCGGCGCCCCGGCGCCCGAAGCCGCCGCGCCCGCGCCGCCGCCCCCGAAGCCCATCGCCGGCAAGATCGAGAATCTCAGCGATTCGGCTTTGTCTCCGGGCGGGACGCTGGCGACGCCCCCCGCCGCGCGGACCTCGGCGAAGCCGCCCGAGGCCGCCGCCTCTCAGCCCGGCCGCGCCGACGACTTCACTTGGCCGCCAAAATAAGCCGCCATCAACGCGGCGCGAAGCCATGCGCGACGAAATCGATCACCAGTTCGCCGCGCTGGTTGACGCCGCGATTGCGGTTGGTGATCAGGCCGAGCCCTGGTTTCGAGGTTTCGCGCTTGCCGATCACTTGAGTCGAAAAGGCGATCCGGTCGCCAACCAGCACCGGCCGGCGCCAGAGCATGTCGGCGAAGCCGGGCGAGGCGCGGCTGGCCAGTGCGCCGTCCGAGAAACGCCGGCGCGCCGCGATGAAATGCCGCATCCAGCACGAGGCGGTGTGCAGACCGGCGGCCGACATGGCGCCGAGAATATGCGCCCTGCCGGCCTCTTCATCGACATGGAACGGCGCCGGATCATATTTGACCGCGTAATCGCGAATCAGATCGGCGGTGAACAGGGTTTCGCCCAGTTCGGCATAGGCGCCGACGCGGGCGCGGGCGAAATCGTCGGGCATGGCGGCGGCCGGATCGTCGATGCGCTCCGGCGCAGCAAAGGCCGATTTCGTCACGGGGCGCGGGCCGGCCGCCGGCGCCTCGGTCAGCGGCGTCCGCCGCCCGAACAGGATGGCGATTCGCTGCGTCATCACCTCGCGGCCGGCCTCGTCGCGCAAGGAGGTGGCGAATTTGACGATTCCCGCCTCGGGCCGCGAGCGCAGGTCGACCTTTTCCAGCGTGGTCGTATGAGCTTCGAGGCGGTTTCCGACCCGCACCGGCGCAAGCCAGCGATTGTCCTCGATCCCGATGCCGGCGAGACAATCGCTTTGGCCGAGCCAGTCGTCGATCATCATCCGCATCAGCGCCGAACAGCTGTGCCAGCCCGAAGCCGCCAGCCCGCCAAGTATCGTGCCTTTCGCCTTTTCGGCGTCGAGATGGAACGGCTGCGGGTCGTAAAGCGCGGAAAAGGCCAGCAGCTCCGCCTCGTCCATGAAATAGTCGCCATAAGTCCGGGTCTCGCCCGGCTGAAAATCCTCAAAGGCCAACAGACTCATTTACGCCCCCGCACGCACCCCGAATGCCCCACTGTCGCGTGGGACTTTGCCGTGCGCGCCGCCGCGCGGCAAGGCGGCTCCGCGAAAAAGGCAAGCTATGCATTAGTCGCATATCAGCCAAGCCGATTGCGAAATTGTTGTGCGCCGCAGCATGGGGCATAGAGGGATCACTCCACTAACGGAGCGGCTGTCCTCCCCTGCCGTATCCGCGTGGAAAAAACTACGCTCTGCTCTGTGCGGGCGATACCGGACGCTTCGGCGTCCGGTTTTTTTTTTGCCCCCGGTCTTTTTCGCCTCCCGGAAAGCGCTTGCCCGACCGCCACGCCTGAGCCACTTTGCCGCCGGAAGAATCGGCCCGAAGGGGACACGCTCCAAAGGATACGCACGATGACCAAAGCGCTTCTCGGAATTATCGGCGGCTCCGGCGTCTACGACCTGCCAGGCCTGGAGGACGTTCGCGAACAGGGCGTGGTCACGCCCTGGGGCGATCCCTCCGACCGGCTGCGTTTCGGCCGCATCGGCGGCACGGAGGCGGTCTTCCTGCCCCGCCACGGCCGCGGCCATCGCCTCTCGCCCTCAGGCATCAATTACCGCGCCAATATAGACGCGCTGAAACGGGTCGGCGTCACCGACGTCATTTCGGTTTCGGCCTGCGGCTCGTTCCGCGAGGAGCTGCCGCCGGGCCTGTTCGTCGCCGTCGATCAATTCGTCGATCGCACCTTCGGCCGCCAATCGTCCTTTTTCGGCAATGGCTGCGTCGCCCATGTCTCCATGGCCCATCCGGTCGCGCCTCTGCTGCAGCAACGCATCATCGCCGCCGCCCATGCCGAGCAGATCGACATTGTGAAGGGCGGGACCTATGTCTGCATGGAGGGGCCGCAATTCTCGTCGCGGGCGGAATCGCTCGGCTACAAGGCCGCCGCCTTTCACGTGATCGGCATGACCGGCCTGCCGGAAGCCAAGCTCGCCCGCGAGGCTGAAATGTCCTACGCCACTTTGGCCATGGTGACCGATTACGATTGCTGGCGCGACGATGTCGCGGCGGTCGAGGTCCATGACATTCTCGCCGTGGTGAAATCCAACGCCGAAAAGGCCTCGCGTCTGCTCGCGCGGCTGTTGCAGGATTTCCCGGCCGACCATCAGCCCTGCCCGATCGGCTCGGATCGCGCGCTGGATTACGCGCTCGTCACCGCACGCGACGCCTGGGACCCGGAACTGGTGAAAAAGCTCGACGCCATTCTGGCGCGCGTGCTGACCAAGGGCTGATTCGCCGCGCGATGTGATAGAAGATTCCCATGTCTTCCTCGGGCGCCTCTCCTTCGCTACGGCGCGGCGTCATCCTCGCGCTGGGATCCGCCGTTCTGTTCGGCCTGACCGCGCCCTTCTCGAAAATCCTGCTGGGCCGGATCGACCCGCAATTGCTCGCCGGCCTGCTCTATCTGGGCGCCGGCCTGGGGCTGGCGGCGCTCCAGGGCGTCCGGCTCGCCATTGGCCTGCCTGTTGACGAAGCCCCGCTGAACCGGGCGAATGCGCCCTGGCTCGCGGGCGCGGTTGTCGCGGGCGGCCTGCTGGCGCCGCTTCTGCTGATGGAGGGCCTGCGCGAGACCAGCGCGGCCAATGGCTCGCTGCTGCTCAATCTCGAAAGCCTCGCCACCATGGCCATCGCCTGGCTGGCCTTCCGCGAAAATGTCGATGCGCGGCTGCTCGTCGGCGCCGCCGCCATTCTCGCCGGCGCAATCGCGCTGTCATGGCGTGGGCAGGGGCTCGAACTCGACCGCGGCGCGCTGCTCGTCGCCGCCGCCTGCCTGCTCTGGGGCGTCGACAATAATCTGACGCGCATGGTTTCGGCGGCCGATCCGGTACGGATCGCGACCATCAAGGGGCTTGTCGCGGGCTCCGCCAATATCGCCGGGGCGCTTGCGCTCGGCGCCGCCGCGCCGGACGCGCTCGCCGCCGGATCGGCGGCGCTGCTGGGCTTTCTCGGCGTCGGACTGAGCCTCGTCCTTTTCATTCTGGCGTTGCGCGGCCTCGGCGCGGCCCGCACCAGCGCCTATTTCTCGCTCGCGCCGTTCATCGGCGCCGTCGCCTCGATTCTGATGCTCGGCGAACAGCCGACCGTTCCGCTTCTCGTCTCGGGCGCGCTGATGGGCCTCGGCCTCTGGCTGCATCTGTCAGAACGACATGAACATCGGCACGAACATGAGCCGGTCGAGCACGAGCACAGCCACGTCCACGACGAACATCACCGCCATAGCCACGACGAGCCGGTGACCGAGCCGCATTCCCACCGGCACCGCCATGAAAGGCTGATCCATTCCCATCCGCATTATCCGGACCTGCACCACCGCCATTCCCATTCGTGAAAGTCTTCTCCGGCGCCAGTAAAACGCCGAGCTTGAGCAATTTCTGCAGACGCCGAGCGTTGCGCGATAGACACGCCAGCCAAAAAAAGGCGTTTGATAACAGTTTCTTCAACATTATTCGCGCGAACTACGCTAATGACGCAGAGTGATATTGCTTTAGGGAGAGAGTAAATGCGCCATTTTTTGATTGTTCCGCTGAGCCTGGCGTGCCTTGCTGTTCCGGCTGTCGCCGCTGACCTGCCCAGCGCCAAGGAAGCCCCGTACCTTGCCCCGGTCGCGATCACGAACTGGTCCGGATTTTACGGCGGCGTCAACGCCGGCGCGGGCATTGGAAGCAATTCCGCGACCACCTCCGTTCCCAGCGCTCCGAATACGCTCACCACAATACCGTTCGACGGTTCGCTCGCCTGGGGCCGTTCGATCCCCTCGGCTCAGGACTCGTCCTTCGTCGGCGGCCTGCAGCTCGGCTATAATTACCAGACGGGAATCTGGGTGCTCGGCCTCGAAGCCGACTTTCAATGGGCGACCTCCCCCGGCGCCACGCAATCGTCCTTCGCGCCCGCCCCCGGCATTCTCGTAACGAATGTCAATTCGGCGGATACGCCCTGGTTCGGCACCGTGCGCGGCCGCATCGGCTCGACTTTCGTCGATCCTTCGCTGCTGCTCTATGTGACCGGCGGCTATGCTTATGGCCGGGAGAACGTCAGCAATGTCATGACGGTCACGAATGCGAGCAACACCGTGGTCGAAGCCTTCCCCTTCGGACGCGGGACGAATTCGAGCGGCTATGTCCTGGGCGCCGGCGCGGAATATGCGCTCACCTCGCATTGGTCGATCAAAGCCGAATATCTCTATGTGAACCTGGGCTCCGGTTTCTCCCAGGTTGTCCCGACCGCCGTTCTCGGACCGTCGGCTCTGTCGACCGACGTGATGCGGGCGACTTTCCCGACAAACGCCATGAATGTGCTTCGCCTCGGCTTGAACTACCGGTTCGGCGAACCGGCGCCGGTCCTCGCCAGGTTCTGACCAACATCCGAAAGGGGGCGTCACAGCCCCCTTTTTTCGTTCCGTCTTCGGCAAATCGAAGACGGCGTCCCAGCGCCGCAGAAACTTGCCTTTCGGCCCCTGCCCCTCTATAAGCCCGGCTTCGCGTTCGTTTCCGACACCCCTGGAGGCGTGAACGCGGCTTATCAAAAGGACAGAACCCATGGCCGAGATCAAGAAGCTCGCCGCCACGGTTCGCAGCGGGACCGGCAAGGGGGCCGCCCGCAGCGTACGCCGTGAAGGCAGAATTCCAGCCGTCATTTATGGCGGCGGCGAAGCGGCGACGCCGATTTCGCTTTCCTATCGCGACGTTCACAAGCTGGTCTATGCCGGCC
>NZ_JAYSBG010000205.1:0-6399 GCF_041915505.1 Rhodoblastus sp.
ACGATGACCTTGGCGCCTTCGCGCGCCAGCAGGATCGCGGTTTCTGCTCCGATTCCTTTCGCCGCGCCCGTGACGATGGCGACCTTTCCCAAAACGCGATTCATCCGTTCCTCCCAATCAGCCGCCTGATCTTTTCCGCGCCCGTTTTGGTCGCGCCGACGGTCTGAGCGGTCAGGCTATGGGATGGCCGGACAGCAGTATTGAATGTTTCGCGAGACGTTTTGAACGATCCTGCGCCTCGAACCGTTCAATATATTGCTCACTCTTCTTCTGTAAGCGACGCCGCGAAGCGCATGGCGAGACCGGGATGCCGAAATGCGCCGCCTATGAGGTCGGAGAGCCTTATTTCAATCTGGTTCGGGCGACGCTTGTCGGGCAGCGATTGTCAGTCAGCCGGGATGAAGCGGAGCGTGCCCGCTCGACGCGTTGGCTTGCCGGTATCGTTCGTGTGATTGACGCCATCCATGACGGGAACCTCGGCGAAATCGAATGGGCTTACCCCGTCCAGGCAAGCCACGTTTACGGCATAGAGATTCTGGTTCGATCGCCGTTGATGATGTGTGTAGATTCCGCAGCGAGAACAGAAGAAGTGCTGCGCCGATCCGGTATGGAAGCGGTAGCTCGTTAAAACGTCCTCCCCCTGCAGGATCTTGATCCCGCCCTTTTCCGCCATGACGACGACGGCGCCTCGCATTCGGCAGTAAGAGCAAGTGCAGCGGCGGATCGAATTGAAGCCGTCGCTGAGCGTCGCCTCGAAACGCACGGCGCCGCAATGGCACTGGCCAGCCCGAACATTTGTGTCGCCCACCATGTCGCCTGCATCTCCTGTTCAGATCATTTCCACGTCCGGTCTTGCCGGGCGGACAAGGAGCCGGGGGCGCTTGGAACTATACAGCCAGGCACGCCACCCCCGAGACGATCGCAAGACAGGATGCAAGCCGATGCATGGTCAGCGTCTCGTTCAAGAAAAATCGACCAATGAAAGCCGCATAGATGACGCTGGTTTCGCGCAAAGCCGAAACGACGCCCATTGTTCCGAATTTCATGGCCCAGATGACAATGCCATAGGCAAGAAGCGAGACGACCCCACCCGTCAGCGCCATCACGGTCTGCATTCTGGTGTAGGCCGGCGCTCTTCGGCGCAGGGCGAAATAAATGATGGGCATCGTGATGCTCCATAACAGGAACATGGCGTTGGTATAGGCCACGCTGTCTTCCGCCAGCCTTACGCCGATGCCGTCGATGACCGTGTAGGCGCCAATGATAACGCCCGTTACGAAGGCGGCCGGGAGAAAATCGGTTCGAACCTTCCCGCGCTGGAACGCGAGCGAAACGATGCCGCCGGAGACGAGCAGAATTCCGACAGCGGACAGAAAGGTAATCGTTTCATGCGCGAAGATCGCGGCGCCCAAGGTGACGAGGACCGGCGAGGATCCGCGCGAGATCGGGTAGGTTTGACCGAGATCGCCGGAGCGATAGGTGCGAACCAGGGACAAATTATACAGGGTGTGGATGATCGCCGACGCGATGACATAGGGCCAACTTGCCGCATTAGGCCAGGGTATGAACAAAGCCGCGAAACTCGTGACGCCGACAATGGCGATCATCATGAGCGTCATTGACCACAAACGGTCGCCGCCGCCTCGAAGCACGGCGTTCCAACTGGCGTGGAGGACTGCGGCGCATGTTACACAGCCGAATATGAGCGGCGTCATGCGATCTGCGCGACCATCATGATTTGCTGACGGAGAAGGACATCAATCGAACGTATCGCCAAAATTTGAGCCGGACAATCCTTCAAAAATTCGCGCGCGATGCGAGAAAAACTCACCCGACGGCAGGACTCCTTCGCGCCGGAAGCGTAACCCCATCCTCGCGCAGGTTGAGCCCGGACCCCGGTCGCGTCACTTCACGACGGCCGCGGCGGTCACCGGAAAGGTCGTCTCCCAGCCGCCGCCCAAAGCCTTGAACAACTGCACCAGGTCGAGACCGAGATTGGTCGTGCTGTCGGCGAGCCTTTGTTCGGCGAGCAGCGCCGTGCGCTGGGCGTTCAGCACATTGATATATTCCTCGACGCCCTGTTTGTAGCGCGAGCGCGCGATCTCCAGCGCCCGCTGCGCATGGACCACCTGCGCCTTGAGCCGGGCGTTGCGTTCCTGCTCCAGCCGATGCGCGGTCAAGGCGTTGACCACATCGTGCCAGGCCTGCAGCACCGTGCGATGGTAGAGCAGCGCCGCCTCCTGCTGCTGCGCGGTGCGCAATTCCACCGTGTTCTGCAGCCGCCCGGCGTTGAAGATCGGTAATTGCACGCTGGGTCCGAAATTATATTGCAGCGAGCTCGCCCACCACATTTTGGGCAGGGTCAGTGAATCGAAACCGGCCACGCCATTGAGCTGCACGCTGGGATAAAAGGCCGCCACCGCGACGCCGATATTGGCCGTCGCCTCGTGCAATTGCGCCTCCGCCGCGCGAATGTCCGGGCGCCGCCGCGCCAGTTCGGACGGCACGCCGACCGGCGTCGCCGGCGGCGTCAGCGGGATGGCGCGCGGCGCGCCGAGCCGCGAACGCAAGGCGTTGGGCGGCTCGTCAAGCAGGAAGGAGAGCGCGTTGATCAGCTCGGCTTCCTTCTGCTCCAGCGCCGGCAGCTCCGCCTTGACGGATTCGATCTGCGCGGCGGCGTTTTCCGTGTCGAGCGCATTCTGCAGGCCGGAGCGCTGGCGCTCCTGCGTCACCTGCAGCACGTCGTCGCTGATCTTGAGATTGTCCCGCGCGATAGCGAGTTGCGATTGCGCGCCGCGCAGCGACATATAATCGCGCGCCACTTCCGCATAGGCCGAGACCAAGGCCCCGCGCCTTTGCTCGACGCCGGACTGCACATTGGCGTCGGCCGATTCGACCTGGCGGCGGACATGGCCCCACAGGTCCAATTCCCAGGAGGCGTCGAAGCCGGTGTAATAATCAGTGATCGGCTGGATCGAAAAGTTCTGCCCGGCGGGAACCAGCGGCGCGAACAGGCTGACCAGACCGTTCTGGCTGAAATTTTCGCGATTGAGCTTGGCGTCGCCGTTGAGGGTCGGCAATTGCTGCGAAGCCGCGACATTGCGCTGGAACCGGCTTTCGGCCAGCCGGATGGTCGCCGCGCGCACGTCGAGATTGGCCGTCGCGACCTGATTTTCGAGCTCTGTCAGCGTCCGATCATGGAAAATGCCCCACCAGTTCGGATCGGGCGGCGCGGTCAGCGAGCCGCCGGCGTCCGGCGCGGCGAAGGGCTTTGACGGCAGGCCGGTGTCCGGCGGCGCGAATTCCGGCCCGACCGAACAGGCCGCCAGCAGCGACAGGCCGACGAGCGCCGCAACGCTGCGCGAAAGCCGCAAGAGGCGGCGCCGCGCGTTCAATGCGCCGCTCCCGGTCCGCCGGCGGATTTGCGCGCCGTCATCAGGAAACAGAAAGGCACGACAAAAAAGGCCACCACGGCGCAAGCGATGAAGGTGTCGGAATAAGCCATGATGGCGGCCTGGGTCCGGATCATGCGATAGATCTGCCCCATGGCCATGTTCTCGGCCACGGCGGCGGAATGACCCATGGCGACCAGCGCATTGGTATATTGCGCCAGCAATTCGTTGAACGGCTGGTGAAAGGGCGTGCCCCATTCGGTCAGATAGTTCTGATGGGTCTGCGACCGCTGCACGATATTGGAGGTCGACAGCGCGATGCCGATCGAGCCGGCGACATTGCGGAACATGGCGAATAGAGCCACGGCGTCAGGCGTCAGGTCGCGCGGCAGCGTCATATAGGCGACCGTGCTGATCGGCACGAACAGAAAGGCCAGAGCGGCCGTCTGGAACAGGCGCATCACCACCAGCGCTCCGAAATTGATATTGGCCGCCAGATGGCTCGAATAAAGCATGGAAAAGCCCATGATCGTAAAGCCCAGCGCGATCAGATTGCGCGCCGGGGTGATCTTCATCAGGCGCCCGACGATGGGGATCAGCAGGATCACCATGAAGCCGCCCGGCGACAGGATCATGCCCGACCAGGTCGCGGTATAATTGAGATATTGCTGCGCCAATTGCGGAATCATCACGGCGCTGGCGTAAAGGATGCCGCCCGTCGCGGCGATCATCAGGCAGCCGGCGGCGAAATTGCGATCCCGGAACACATCGAGATGGACGATGGGCTTGCGCGCGACCAGCAGCCAGAAGATCGCCCCGACAATGCCGACCGCGGCCATCACCGCCATCAGCCGGATGAAGGGCGAATTGAACCAGTCGTCGTCCTGGCCGCGATCCATCATGACCTCAAGGCAGCCGAGGCCGATGGCGATCAGCGAAAGGCCGATGAAATCCAGCCCGCGGCTCTTGCGCTCCTTCACCCAGGGCGGGTCCTCGACCAGAGCTGAGACCATCGCCACGGCGACAATGCCGACCGGCACGTTGAGGAAGAAGATCCAGCGCCAGGACGCCTGATCGGTGATGAAGCCGCCGAGTGTCGGCCCGAGCACCGGGGCGACGATGGTCGCCATGGCCGCCACGCCGAACGCCGCGCCGCGCCGCGCGGGCGCAAAGGTGTCGAGAATGATCGATTGCTGGTTGGGCTGCATGCCGCCGCCGAAAAAGCCCTGCGCCAGCCGGAAGGCGATCAATTGGCCAAGCGTGGTCGCCATGCCGCACAGGAACGAGCAGACCGTGAACATCGCGATGCAGATGACGAAATAGCGCTTGCGCCCGAGCAGGTCGCCGAGCCAGCCGGAAATGGTCAGAACGATGCCGTTGGCCACCAGATAGGAGGTCAGCGCCCAGGTCGCCTCGTCCGAACTGGCGGAAAGACTGCCGGCGATATGCGGCAAGGCGACATTGACGATGGTGGTGTCGAGCACCTCCATGAAGGTCGCAATGGTGACCGCGACCGCGATCAGCCAGGGATTGCCGCGCGGCTTCCAGCCGGCATGCGAGGCTTCTTCGGCGGCTTGGGCGGCAGCGTCAGATTGGACGGCGTCGGTCATTTCAGCGACACCGTGGGCGTGACCGAGAGGCCGAGCGGCAGCGGCCGCTCCGGATCGAGGCCGCTGTCGATGACGATCTTCACCGGCACGCGCTGCACCACCTTGACGAAATTGCCGGTGGCGTTTTCGGGCGGGAAGGCGGTGAATTTCGAACCCGAGCCCTGCTGGATGCTGTCGACATGGCCTTCCAGCTTCAGATCCGGGAAGGCGTCGACCTCGATCCGCACCTTCTGGCCGGGACGCATGTTGGCGAGCTGGTTTTCCTTGAAATTGGCGGTCACCCAGCGTTCGGGCGAGACGATGGCGAAGAGTTGCTGCCCCGGCGCGACATAATTGCCCAGTTCGACATTGCGCTTGGTGATCCAGCCGTCCTGCGGCGCGCGCACTTCGGTCCAGGACAGGTTGAGCTCCGCCTGGTCGCGCCGCGCCTGCGCCTGCTCGACCTGGCCCTGCAACTGGCCGACCTGCTTTTCGATCTCGCCGATGCGCTGCGGCACGGGCGAAGCCTGCAGCACTTGCGCCTCGGCCAGCGCCACCTGGGCCCGGGCCTGTTCCAGCGCGGCCTTGGCCGCGTCCACGTCCTGCGCCGAGGTAGCGAGCTTGCTCAGCGAGCGCTGGCGGTCGTAATCGGCCTGCGCCTTGGCGAAAGTCGCCTTGGCGGAAGCAAGCTGCGCCTGCGCTTGCGCCAGCAGAGCGGGGAAATTCTTCTGCGCGACCTCGAAGCCATATTGCTGGGCGGCGAGTTGCGCCTTGGCCGTGGCCAGCGCGCCATCGGCGAGATCGCGTTCAAAGGCATATTGCCGCGGGTCGATCCGCAGCAGAAGCTGGCCCTGTTTGACGAATTGGTTGTCGGCCACATCGAGCGAAACCACATTGCCCGCAACGCGCGGCGAGATGGTCACCGCGCGGCCGTCAGTGTAGGCGTCGTCGGTGCTTTCGACATTGCGGCCCGAATACCACAAATAGCCCGCGCCCAGCGCCAGAGCGAGGACCAGCCCGAAGCCGATCGGCTTGAGCCGGGAGGCACGGGCCTTGCGCGCCTCTTCCTGAGGACCGGCCGGCGCCGCCTGCTGCGGTTGCGAATCAGTCACCCGAAAAATCTCCCGTCGGCTCGAGGTTTGGCCATAAACCAATTGAGCCGGCTTGTCGCCTGCCGAAGCTCAGCTTCCGATCGCAAGACCGCCTTGCGCGGGCGCAACCGACACAAAAGCCGAGGCCCGGCTTGCGCCGGGCCTCGGTTGGATCTGAGCCGCTCAGAGCAGCGTGCGAAAAAGTGGACGCCGGTTTTTCGTAAAAACGCTGCGAAAACAAAGGAATCTAGAGTCGAGTGCGATTCGACCGAAAACCAAACGACACAAGCCCGGAAAGCCGGCGAGGGTAAGACGGCCGCGCGCAGC
>NZ_JAYSBG010000206.1:0-6396 GCF_041915505.1 Rhodoblastus sp.
TCATTTATGTCTTGTCCTATATGGCGCACGCCACCGGACTGCCGGAGCAAGACGCGCTGCTGCGCGCGGTCGACCTTTCGCTCGGCTTCGACTGGATCGCCTATGTCCATGCCGTGCTGTCGCGGCCACTTCTCGCGAAAATCCTGCTCTATTCCTATAATTCGATGATCGTGCAGCTCCCGCTGGCGCCCTTTTTCCTGTTGCTGTTTCGTCCGTCGCACGAGGCTTATCGATTTGCAGCGATAACGACCGCCGCCGGCGTGATCGGCGTCTGTCTCGCCATCTGCCTGCCTGCGATCAGCATGCTGGAATGGGCCGGCGGCGATTTCGACGTGAGCAAATGGACCTCCGCCACGCCGCGCGATGTCGTCATGCTGCTGCGCGACCACCAATTCGACCGGATCGATCTTTCCTACCCGAGGGGAATGCTGACTTTCCCCTCCTTTCATACCTTGTCCGCATGCGCCATGATTTATCTTTACTGGAACTCGCCGCTGCGCGTTCCCGTGACGATTCTCAACATTCTGGTCATGGCTGCGGCGCTGGTCTATGGCGCGCATTATCTCGCAGACGTTCTCGCCGGCATCGTCGTATTCTATGGCGCAGCCGCCTTGTTCCCGGCGACCAAGCCGGCCGAGGCTTTTGCAAATTCAGCAGCAACACCCATGGAAGCGGAAGCGGCGTAGCTTTTCGCGCGGGAGAGAACGCGTCAGTTTTTGGGGAAATCCAGCCCCATCTCGCGATAGCGCTCGGGGTCGTCGCCCCAATTCTCGCGCACTTTCACGAACAGGAACAGATGGACCTTCTGTTCCGCCGCCTCCATGATTTCCTTGCGCGCGGCTGAGCCAATGCTCTTGATCGTCTTGCCGCCCTCGCCGATCACGATCTTCTTCTGGCCTTCGCGCGTCACATAGATCGTCTGTTCGACCCGCGCCGAGCCGTCCGGCTGGTCCTTCCACAATTCGGTTTCGACCGTGGATTGATAGGGCAATTCGTCGTGCAGCCGCTCGAACAGCTTTTCGCGGGTGATCTCGGCCGCCAGCGCCCGCAGAGGCGCGTCGGAAATCTGGTCTTCCGGGTAGAGCCACGGCCCCTCCGGCATGTAGCCGGCGAGCTTTTCGCGGAATTTCTCCACGCCATGCCCCTTGAGCGCCGAGATCATGAACGTATCGGCGAAGGGCAGCCGCGCATTGAGATCGGCGGCGAGGCCAAGCAGTTTCTCGTGCTCGATCGTGTCGATCTTGTTGAGCACGAGGATTTTCGGCGCCTTGAGCTGCGGCAGCCTTTCCAGGATCGCCTCGACCTCCTCGTCCACGCCCTTGCGCGCGTCGATCAGCAGGCAGATCGCGTCGGCGTCGCCCGCCCCGCCCCAGGCCGAAGTGACCATGGCGCGGTCGAGCCGACGCTTGGGCGCGAAAATGCCGGGCGTGTCGACAAAAATGATCTGGGTCGCCCCGTCCAGCGCAATGCCGCGCACCAGGGCGCGCGTCGTCTGCACCTTGCGCGAAACGATCGAGACCTTGGCGCCGACAAGCTGGTTCAACAAAGTGGACTTGCCGGCGTTGGGCGCGCCGATCAGGGCGCAGAAGCCGCAGCGCGTGGCGCCCTCGCCGGAATCTGGAGACGCCTTATTCATTCGCCGTCCTCCCAAACGCCTTCGCGGACCAGGAATTTCTGCGCGCAGGCCTGTTCGGCGAAGCGCTTGGAGCTGCCCTGGGCTTCGACGCTCTCGAAACCGTTGACGCTGACCTCAATGATAAACAGTGGCGCGTGATCGGGGCCGATCCGCCCGGACTGCCGATAGGTCGGCGGCGGCAGGCCGCGCGCCTGGGCCCATTCCTGCAGCGCGGTCTTGGGGTCGCGCAGGGGCCGCACCGGATTCAGCATTTTCTCATGAAAGAAACGGCGCACGGTCTCGCGCGCGGCGGCAAAACCGCCGTCGAGGAAAATGGCGCCGAGGATCGCCTCGCACACGTCGCCGAGAATGGCGCCTTTTCGGGCGCCGCCGGTCAAAGCCTCGCCCTCGCCGAGGCGCACGGCCTCGCCTACGCCCCAGTCGCGCGCCACATCGGCGCAGGTTTCCTTGCGCACCAGATCGGCGAGGCGGCGCGACAATTCGCCCTCCTCGGCGCCGGGAAAATGCTCCAGCAGCATTTCCGAAACCGCGAGGCCGAGCACGCGGTCGCCGAGAAATTCCTGCCTTTGGTAGGAATCGACGCGGCGCTGCGCCTGGCTGGGCGGGAGGGCGCTGACATGGGTGAGAGCCCGAACCAGCAGGGAAGGATCGGCGAAGCGATAGCCGACGCGCTCCTGCAAGGCCGCGAGATCGCCCGTCTCCGGCGCCTGACCGGCCCGCGCGTTCATCGAACCGCGTGGAACATGCGGTTGACGCGCAGGGTCCACGGCCAGCGCCAGAATTCCCAGGCCGCCGCGCCGCCGCCCACCGAGAAGAAGATCATCTCGGCCCGACCCTCGACATTTTCCAGCGGCACATAGCCGACGCCGCCCTGATCCTGCGGGACGCGGGAATCGGTGGAATTGTCGCGATTGTCGCCCATCATGAAATAATCGCCCTGCGGCACCACGAAAGGCCCGGCATTGTCGTTGTAGCCGTCGTCGCCCTGAATCTCGATGATCCGGTGCTCGACCCCGCCCGGCAGGGTCTCCCGATAGGTCGGCACCGGGCCGACATGGCCGTACAGGTCCTCGGTCTCGACCTTCTCGATCGGCTCGCGCGGCACCATCTGGTCGTTGATGAACAGACGGCCCTTTTTCATCTCGATCTTGTCGCCGGGCAGGCCGATCACGCGCTTGATGTAATCGGTCTCGTTGTCGCGCGGCAGTTTGAACACCACGACGTCGCCGCGCTTGGGCGCCGCGCCGAAGATGCGGCCCTGGAAGGGCGGGAAGCCAAAGGGGAAGGAATAGCGCGAATAGCCATAGCTATATTTCGAGACGAACAGGTAATCGCCGATCTCGAGCGTCGGGATCATCGAGCCCGAGGGAATGTTGAAGGGCTGGAACAGAAACGTGCGCACGACCAGCGCGATCGCAAGCGCCTGCAGGATCACGATGATCGTTTCGCCTATTCCGCCCTCGGATTTCTTGACGGCGGGCGGGGCGGTGTCGCTCATGGATTCGCTCATGGTCTGTTCCGAAGATAGGGGCCGGTTTTCGGCGTTTTCGCTTCCCGGCGCAAGGCCGTCGCGCAAGATGCAGGCTATTTTTTGACCGCGGCGGGGCCAGCCGTCGGACTGGGCGTCTTGCGGCGCCTTTTGGGGTCAGACCTTGGGCACGGCCTCGATCATCACCTGCGCCTGAGCCAGCGGATATTCGTCGGTGAGGGTCAGATGCACGCGCGCCTCCCAACCGGCGGGCGTAAGCCGCGCCAGGCGCTTCGCCGCGCCGCCGGTCAACTCCAGCGTCGGGCGGCCGAAAGAATCATTGACCACGCCCATGTCGAGCCAGGACACGCCCTGCCCGATCCCCGAGCCCAAAGCCTTGGCGCAGGCCTCCTTGGCGGCGAAACGCTTGGCGTAGGTCGCGGCGCGCGCCTGCCGTCCATCCGCCTTGGCGCGCTCGATTTCGGTGAAGCAGCGGCGGGGAAAGCGGTCGCCGTATTTTTCCAGCATCTGCTCGATGCGGCGGATGTCGCAGAGATCGACGCCGAGGCCGATGATCATGCGCCGCGTCCTTCAGAGATCGCCGCGATCATCTGTTTCACCGAGGCCTCAAGGCCGATGAAAACCGCCTCGCCGATCAGGAAATGGCCGATATTCAATTCGACGATCTGCGGCAAGGCCGCGATCTGCCGCGCCGTATCGAAATCGAGGCCATGGCCGGCGTGACATTCGAGGCCGAGCCGCTCGGTTTCCGCCGCCGCCACGCGCAGGCGCTCGAATTCGGCCTCGGCCTTGCCGGTCTCGCCCAAGACCACCGCGTTGCACCAGGCGCCGGTATGCAGCTCCACCACCGGCGCCTTGATCGCGCGCGCCGCTTCGAGAGCCTCAAGCGAGGGCTCGACAAACAGTGAAACGCGGATGCCGGCGCGCGACAGCTCGTCCACGAAGGGAGCCAGCCGGTCGCGGCCATTGACCACGTCGAGGCCGCCCTCGGTGGTGCGCTCGGTGCGCTTTTCCGGCACGAGGCAGCAGGCGTGCGGCCGGATCTTCAGCGCGATGTCGAGCATCTGCTCGGTCGCGGCCATTTCGAAATTGAGCGGGGCGCCGATCGAGGCCTTGAGCCGGCGCATGTCCTCGTCCTGAATATGGCGGCGATCCTCGCGCAAATGAGCGGTAATGCCGTCCGCCCCCGCCGCCAGCGCCATCTGCGCCGCGCGCAGCGGATCGGGAACCGCGCCGCCGCGCGCATTGCGCAAGGTGGCGACGTGATCGACATTGACGCCGAGGCGGATTTTCTTCGCCGAACCCATCGTCTTCCTCTCCCGCTCCTTCGTCACGGCGAGCCTGATAGTTCAACGCCCGCGCCCGTCATTGCGAGCGAAGCGAAGCAATCCACGTTTCAACTTGCGGAAAGCTGGCATGGATTGCTTCGCTTCGCTCGCAATGACGGGCGTCTTTCGACGCCCTATGGCTCGCAATCACGTCCCCTCGTTCAACCGATCACGCGCTCGACGCTGTTGACCATGGGCAGGACGCGAATCCGCGACAGAATATCGTTGAGATGCTTCAGGTCGAAGACCTGAATGTCGAAAATCATTTCGCGGAAGTCCGGCGACTTCTTGTTGAAGGTCACGTCGTCGATATTGGCGCCCTGCTCGCCGATCAGGCCCGCCACCGCGCCAAGGCTGCCCGGCTCGTTGATCGCCGCCACCACGACCCGCGCCGGAAACAGGGCTTGCGCGTCCTCGACGTCCCAGCGCACGTCGAGCCAGCGTTCTGGCTGGTCGTCGAAAGCGGCGAGCGCAGGCGACTGGATCGGATAGACGGTAATGCCCTCGCCCGGCGTCATGATGCCGACGATGCGGTCGCCCGGCACCGCGCCATTGGGCGCGAAAGTCACCGGCAGGTCGCCCTTGAGACCTCGGATCGGCAAGGCGTGGGCGGCGCTGGTCGCGCCCGGCGCCTTGAACTGCACGCCCGACGCCTTTTGCATGCGGAACCAGCCCGGATCGGACCGGTCGGGCGCCGGCGTCTTGCGCTCCTCCTTGAATTCCGGATAGACGGCCTTGACCACATCGCCGGAAAACATCTCGCCGCGGCCGACCGCCGCCAGCACGTCGTCGATGGTGGCGCGCGCGAGGCGCGGCAAGGCGGGACGCAATTTGTCGTCGGAGAATTTCTTGCCGGCGCGTTCGAAGGCGCGCAGCACGATCTGGCGGCCGAGGCCGGCATATTGCGCGCGCACCGCGTCGCGGGTGGCGCGGCGAATCGCGGAGCGGGCCTTGCCCGTCACGGCGATGGATTCCCACGCCGCCGGCGGCGTCTGGCCCTCGGCGCGCACGATCTCGACCTCGTCGCCATTGTCGAGCGGCGCGAGCAAGGGCGCGAGCCGCCCGTTGATCTTGGCCCCGACCGCCGAATTGCCGACGCTGGTGTGCACCGCATAGGCGAAATCGATCGGCGTCGCGCCGCGCGGCAGCGCGATCAGCCGGCCCTTGGGCGTGAAGCAGAACACCTGGTCGTGGAACAGCTCAAGCCTTGTATGTTCCAGGAATTCCTCGGGGCTTGAACCCTCCGACAGCATGTCGATGGTGCGCTTGAGCCATTGATAGGCGTTGCTTTCATGCGAGAGCACCGGCGCGGGTGCGTCGCGGCCATCCTTGTAGAGCGCATGGGCCGCAATGCCGTGCCGCGCGATATCGTGCATCTCGTGGGTGCGCACCTGCAGTTCGACGCGCTGGCGCCCCGGACCGACCACCGTGGTGTGGATCGAGCGGTAATCGTTCTGCTTGGGCGTCGAGATGTAATCCTTGAACCGCCCCGGCACCATCGGCCATTTGGTATGGACCACGCCGATGACGCCGTAGCATTCGTCGACATCCTCGACCACGACGCGGAAGCCGAAAATGTCGGACAATTGCTCGAAGGCGAGCGATTTGCGCTCCATCTTGCTCCAGACCGAATAGGGCTGCTTCTGCCGCCCGCGCACATCGGCCTTGATGCCGCGCCGCGAAAGCTCGGCCATCAGCTCGTCCTCGATGGTCTTGATCAGCTCGCGATTGGTCTCGCGCAGGTCCTCCAGCCGGGTCGAGACCATCGCGAAGGCCTCGGGCATGAGATATTTGAACGAGAGATTTTCCAGCTCGTCGCGCACGGTCTGCATACCCATGCGGCCCGCGAGCGGCGCATAGATGTCCAGCGTCTCCTCGGCGATGCGCGCGCGCTTTTCCGGCGAGACATAGTGCAGCGTGCGCATGTTGTGCAGGCGGTCGGC
>NZ_JAYSBG010000207.1:0-6383 GCF_041915505.1 Rhodoblastus sp.
CAGGGGCCTCGACGTCGTGAGTCTTTGGCGCCTGGGCTTTGGCCTCCTCGATGGCCGCGACTGGCGCGGCTTCGACTTCCAAGGCCGGCGGCTCATAGGCGGGCGGCGGCTCCTCGACCGGGCCGGCCAGCTCTTCCTTGGGCTGCATCCAGCGATAGGCGTCGAGCTTTCCGGTGACCGGGGAAACCGGCGCCCATTGCCGCGACCAATGGCCGTCGGCGATCCAGACCGCGTCATGGGGCGCGCGCGAGCCGCGAGCCAGCCACTCGCGCACCAGACCCTGCGCATTATGTTCGCGCTCTTCCAGCTCGGCCATGATCACGCACATCCGCGCCGTCGGGCGCTCGCCGCTCGCGACCAGCGGGGCCATCGCCGCGCGCGCGGCGGCGAAATCGCGCGCGCCGATCGCCGCCGTTGCGATCATCATCGCGCTTTCCGGGGCCTCGGGCGCGCATTTGGCCAGGGTTTTCGCACGGGCGAGCCGGTCGGAGGCGGAATCGCCATGCCGCATTTCGACATAGGTCCGCGCGAGATCGGGATGAGGCGCCTTTGCGTAGGCGGCTTCGATCAATTTGGAGCCGGCGCGGAAATCGCCGCGGCGCGACAGCAGCCGGCCCAGCAAAGCGGTGGCCGGGACCAGATCGGGCGCCTTTTTTGCCGCCGCGCGCAAGAGCTTGATCGCCCGCTCGGGATCGGTCATCTCGCATTCCATCGCCTGGGCGGTGTCGAGCACGGCCTTCTGGCGGTTGGCGGTTTCCGAATCGATCAGTTTGGCCTTGAGATTCTGGGCGACGCACAGCCGCGCCGCCTCCCAATCGTTCTGCGTGGTGTAGCGGTCGAGCAGGGCCTGGCCCGACCAGCCGAGCGGCGTAATGTTCTGGGCCTCCAGCGCGATCTGATGGGCTCGGTCATGGTCGCCCTGCCGCAAGGATTCGGCGTGCAGGCCGCGCAGGCCGAGCAATTTCGTCTCGGGCTTCTCGGTCATGGCGCGGAACACGCGTTCGGCCCCCGCGCGATCGCCGGCGAGCTGCGCGGCTTGCGCCTCCAGCAGCAGGGTCAGCGGCTCGTGCGGCGCGAGCTTTTTCGCGTCCAGGCTCGCCTTGCGGGCCTTGCGCGCGTCGCCGACGCCGGCGGCGATGATGCCGCGCGCCAGCGCCTCATGGCCCTTGGCGCGCCGCCGCGCCCGGGCAGCGACCGAGACCAGGCTCGGAACATTGAAAATGAAGCGGATCACGCTCCACAGCACGATGGCGGACAAGGCGACGACGCCGAGCCCGGCCAGGGGCGTGGTGTCGATGCGATAGCCGAACCAGGTCAGGGACAGCGAGCCGGGCTGCTCGATGAGGACGCCGAGTCCCAGCGCGACAAGGCCGAGCACGAACAGAAAGACCAGAATGCGGACCATGGGCTCTACTCGAATGCGAAGGCGGCGGCGCGGCGGGCCGCGCCGTCAGAAGGGGCTTCAGCTTTTGGTCTTGGTCAAATTCTGCAGGGCTTCGGCAAGTTCCGCCTTCGCCGCCGCTTCCGCCGCGAGCCGGGCCTGCGCCGCGGTCGCCCAATCGGCGGTCAGAGCGAGCGCGGCGGCCGGCAACTGCTGGCGGTCCGCCAAAGCCTTGGCGAGATCGCCGGCGTGCAGGTCTTGCGTAATCTTGTCGACCTGCTGTTCGGCGGCGTCCTTGTCCGGCGCGCCGGCGGGGCGAATCCGCACGAATCGGCGCGTCTGGGCCTGGATATAGGCCCAGACGGAAGGATGTGCGTCCGGGCTTGGCTTGGCGTCGCTCTCCTTGGGCGCCGGCGTCGCGGCGGCGACCAGTTTTGGCGCAAGCGCGGCAAAATCGGTTGCGAGCCGGCTCGGCGTCGGCGCGGTCAGGCCGGCGCGCAAGGGCGCGAGGCGGGCGGGATTGGCGCCGAAATTTTGCAAGGCCGCGAGCTGGGCGGAAAAATCGTCGCCCTGGCGCAGGGCGGACAACAGGCTTTGCGCCACGACGAGCCGCGCGGCCGCCTCGCCCGCCGCCGAGGCGCTGGCGTCGCGCTCCGAGAGCGTCGCGCGGGCCTCGTCCTTCGGGGCGGATAATTGGGTTTCGACCGCCTGCAATCTTTGGTTCAGACGCTCGATCAGGCTTTGCGTAGCCGCCAGTTTGGCGGCCATTTCGGCGACCGCCTTGTCGGTTGCGGCATTGGCGGCGGGAGCGGGCGCAACCGGCTTGTTCTCCGCTGGCGCGGCGGCGGGGGCCTCGCTTTTCGGCGGCGTCGGCGCAGGAGGCGTCGGCTCGGGCGGCTTCTGGGCGATTCGCGCCGGCGGCTCGGCGGGCGCGGCAGGCTTTGGCGCCGCGATCGGAGCCGCCGTCGTCTGGGCGGTCGTGGCCTCGGGCGCCGCGCCTTGCTGCGCGTTCCAAAGATAATAACCGCCACCGCCCAAGGCGACGGCCCCGATCAGAACGGCGACGGGAACCAGCGCGCCGCCGCGGCGCGGCGCTTCCTCCGCCGGCTGTCCCGGCTCGGCCGGAATCGGTTCGGACTTGCTCTCGGCCGCCGCTGCGGGAGCGGCTTCGATGTCTTCGGACGGCTTTTCGCCCTCGGGCGCGATTTCTGTCGCCTCGCCTTCGATCACAGGCGGAACGTGGTCCCGCGCCGCCTCGTGCAGTTTGGGCTCCATATCGCCAGGTTTGGCGCCCGCGGGGGCAGTCTCTGCGCCTGCGGCGGCTTGGCGCCCGGAATCGGCGTCGTCCGCCTCGGTCTTGCCGCCGTTCTGGTCGCTCATCCGAATTTCCTCGCCAATTCCCACTGTTTTGCGCGCCATTATAGCGGGCGCGCGCGCCGAGGAAACCGGCAATTGGGATTGGACGCTCCTGTCGCGCTCAGGCGCGGATTCAGGCGCTGCCGGCGATCGCGTCGGCTATGGCCACCGTACGCCGCGCCATATCGGCGTGCAGTCGCTCGACCATCTTGCCGTCGATTTGCAGCGCGCCCTTGGCGGCGTTTTCGGGCAGATCGAACACCTCGATGATTTTCCGCGCGAAACCCACTTCGGCTTCTGACGGGGCGAAGACCTCGTTGCAGATCGCGACCTGATTCGGGTGAATCAGGGTCTTGCCGTCCATGCCGAGATCGCGGCCCTGTTCGCATTCGGCGCGGAAGCCGGCTTCGTTGGAAAAATCATTATAGACGCCGTCGACGATTTCCACGCCATGGGCGCGGGCGGCGGCGACGCAGATCGAGAGAAAGGCCAGCATCGACGGACGACCGGGCGTGAGGCGGGCGCGGGTTTCCTTGGCGATGTCATTGGTGCCCATCACCAGAACCGCGAGCCGCGAATTCGGGTCGAGCGCGGTGCGCACGATCGAATCGGCGTTCAGAATGGCGACCGGCGTCTCCATCATCGCCCAGATCTTGGTGTGGTCCGGCGCGCCCGCGTCGCGCAGGGCCTTGGCGGTGACCATGATGTCGCCCGGCGTCGAGACCTTCGGGATGAGGATGGCGTCGGGCCCCGCCTTGGCGGCGGCGATGAGATCGGACTCGCCCCAGGGCGTGCTGGCGCCATTGACGCGAATCACCACTTCGCGGCGGCCGAAGCCGCCCGCCTTCACGGCGGCCACAACCTGTTCGCGCGCGAGATCCTTGACGTCAGGCGCCACGGCGTCTTCAAGGTCGAGGATCAAGGCGTCGGCGGCGATGGTCTTGGCCTTTTCCAGCGCGCGCGCGTTCGAGCCGGGCATATAGAGGACGCTGCGGCGGGGGCGAAGGCTGGTCATGGCGGCTCCATTGCTGGTGAATTTTCGCAGGGCACAATAATCAAGGCGTAACCTTCACGCCATTGTCATTTTGGTGTTTTGGTTTCCGGCGCGCGGTCTTGCGAACAGGCTTGCGGAAGGCAAGGTTTGCTCTTTTTGCCGCGATGCGGCAAAACTCGCTGGTTTGGATGGCTGGCGCGCCCGCGCCGGGATGGGGATCGAATGGGCGAAGCGAATTTTCCAAAACGGCTCGCTGAGGGCTATGAAAATTTTCTCAATGGCCGCTTTCCGCGCGAACGCGAGCGATTCGAGGAGCTGGCCCAGCGCGGCCAGAGTCCGGAAATCCTGCTGATCGGCTGTTGCGATTCCCGCGTCTCGCCGGAACAGATCTTCGACGCCGGCCCGGGCGAGATGTTCGTTTTGCGCAATGTCGCCAATCTGGTGCCGCCCTATAAGCCGAACGACGATTACCACGGCACGTCGGCCGCGATCGAATTCGCGGTCATGGGCCTCAAGGTCAAGCATATCGTCATCATGGGTCACGCCCAATGCGGCGGCGTGAAGGCCTATGCCGAATTGCAGCACGATCCCTATATGCGCCCGCTGGCGCCGGGCGATTTCATCGGCGGCTGGATCAAGCTGCTCGCCCCGGCCGCCGAGAAGATCGGCGCGCCGACCGAGCCCTTGCAAAACTGGTCGGAGCGGCTCGCCTGGGAATCGATCAAGCAGAGCATCGCCAATCTGCGCAGCTTCCCCTATATAGCGACGCTTGAGCAGCGTGGCTGGCTCACCCTGCACGGCGCCTATTTCGGCGTTCGCAGCGGCGAGCTTCTGGCTTTGGACGAAAGCCAGGGGACTTTCCAGCAGGTCGCCGCCGAAACCTATCGGGAAGCGCTCGGCAGCGCGCCGCGGTTCTGAGCCCAACCAAATCTTTCAGTGAGCGCCGCAGTCCGGGTGCGCAGGGATGTTTCAATGAACCGGAAAGGCGCCACCTTCGCCGTGATCGTCATGATGATCGCCATGACGTCCTTCCTCGCGCTGACGCCCGCTTATTATGTCGCGCAGGCCCGGATCGCCGGTTATCGCTATCACGAATGGCTCGCGGCCTGTTCAGAGGCGACGTCCGCGAGCCCCGGCTCTCGGCAGGGCTATGTCTATGACGAGGACGGGCGTCTCGCCGCCGCCGCCTCGCGGCCGAATGCGGGCAATGTGACGATCGTGGTGGCCAGCCCGACCTGGAACGTCTATCGCTATCAAGCGACGGGCGTGGCCGAATGCGGCAATAGCGACGGGCTCTATGTCGCCAGGAAAGCCGGGCTGACGATCTCCGAAAAATAGATTCACTGGCTTTCCAAACGAGCCACGCGGAGCGCTTGCGCAAAACTGTAACAAGTAGTATGTACAGTTTCGTCGAAAAAAGGAGGACGCCATGCCTTTCGTGCGCATCAGTCTAAAGACCGCTCGCTCCGCGCCTGAGCGGCGCGCCATCGCCGACGCCGTTCATCGCGCGCTCGGCGCGGTCGATGTTCCGGTCCAGGATCGTTTCCAGATCATCGAAACCTGCGGCGATGACATGATCGTGGACCCAAATTACCTCGGCATTTCCCGCGACGACGGCGCGCTCTTCGTCGAGATCCATCTCTCGGCAGGCCGTAGCGTCGACAAGAAGCGCGCTCTTTTCCGCGCCCTCGCGGAGAATCTCGAGCAGGCCGGTGTCGAAAAGCGCAATATTTTCGCCCATCTGGTCGAAACAACGCTGGAAAACTGGTCCTTCGGCGACGGAATCGCGCAATATGCGGATCGACCGCCCGCTCATGTCTGAGCTTTTCGAGGTCTCAACATTTGAAGTCCGACCATCCCAAGGCTGACCATCCCACGCGCGAGAAAATCCTGCGCGCCACCAAGGACCTGCTGTGGGAGCGCGGCTTCGACGCCATGAGTCCGCGCGACGTCATGGCGCGCTCGGGCGCGGGGCAGGGCAGCCTCTATCATCATTTCGCAGGCAAGCTCGATCTTGCCTGCGTCGCGCTCGCGGAAATGGCGGCGGAGGAAAAAGCCTCGATCGAGTCGATCTTCGCGCCCGAAAAACCGCCTTTGCAGCGGATCGAGGATTATCTCGCGCGCGAACGCGACGCCCTGCGCGGCTGCCGCATGGCTCGGCTCGCCAATGAAATGGCGATGGCCGAGCCCGAATTTCGCCTCTCCATCGCCGATTTCCTGCAAAGGATCGAGGATTTCCTGGCGCTTGCGTTACGAGAAGCGCGCAGATCCGGCGCTATCGCCGCTGACGCCGACGACAGGGCGCTCGCGGCTCTCTTCCTATCGGCCGTTGAGGGCGGATTCGTTCTCGCCCGCGCGCATTGGGACCCGGAGCGCATGACGCGGGCGCTCGACGGCGCGCGGCAGGTTCTGAACGTCTTGCGCAAATGAAAAACGCCGGGTTTCCCCGGCGTTTGTCTCATCTTTCGCCTTGTGCCTCAGGCGGCCTTGCGCTTGGGGACCAGCAGCTTGCGGTTGATCATCGCCTCGGCGATCTGCACCGCGTTGAGCGCCGCGCCCTTGCGCAGATTGTCCGACACGCACCAGAAGGCCAGGCCGTTCTCCACCGTCGCGTCCTCGCGGATGCGCGAAATATAGGTGGCGTCCTCGCCC
>NZ_JAYSBG010000208.1:0-6348 GCF_041915505.1 Rhodoblastus sp.
CGATCTGGAGCGCCGCCTCGCCAGCGGCGAGTTGAAACTCGCCATCGAAATCCCCGCCCGCTTCGGCAAGGATCTGACGACGGGCAAGAGGCCGGAAGTCGCGATCTGGATCGACGGCGCCATGCCCTTCCGCGCCGAAACGATCCGCTCCTATATCACCGGCATTTCGCAGGTCTATCTCGCCGAGCAGGCTCGCCGACGCAACCTGGTCTCGACCGAGGCGCCGCTCAACGTCGAGATGCGCTATCGCTACAATCAGGCTTTCAAGAGCGTCTATTCGATCATTCCCGGCGTCATCATGCTGATCCTGATGCTGATCCCGGCCATGCTCACGGCGGTCGGCGTGGTGCGTGAAAAGGAAGTCGGCTCCATCGTCAATTTCCGCGCCACGCCGGTGACCCGGCCGGAATTCCTGCTCGGCAAACAGGCGCCCTATGTCCTGCTCGCCTTTCTGAGCTTCCTGCTGCTGCTCGCCGCCGCGATCTTCCTGTTCGGCCTGCCGGTGGCGGGCTCCGCCGCCGCGCTGGTGCTGGGCGCCTTCCTCTATATTTTCGCCACCACTTCGCTCGGCATCCTGCTGTCGTCCTTCCTGAAAACCCAGGTCGCGGCCATTTTCGTCACCGCCGTGGTGTCGATCATTCCGACCGTGAATTTCTCCGGCCTGCTGGTTCCGGTCTCCTCGCTCTCGACCGCCGCGCGCTGGGTCGGGCTCGCCTTTCCCTGTGGCTGGTTTCAGGAGATCAGCGTCGGCGCCTTCACCAAGGGGCTGGATTTCGCCACGCTCGCGCCCGATCTCGCCGTGCTGGCCCTGTTCAGCCTGGCCTATCAACTTGGCGCCGTCGCGGCTTTGAAGAAGCAGGAGGCCTGACATGGGCGGCGACTTCCGCGCCAGCCTGCGCCGCATCCAGCGGCTGAGCGTCAAGGAATTGCGCAGCCTGGTCGCCGATCCGATCCTGCTGGTCTTCATCCTCTATGTCTTCAGCGTGGCGGTCTACCAGATCGCGGCCGGCGTGAAATTCGAAGTCGAGAACGCCCGGGTCGCGGTGGTCGACGAGGACCAGTCCGAACTCTCGCGCCGCATCGCCAGCGCCCTGCTGCCGCCCTTGTTTCGATCGGCCGACCAGATCGGGCCAAAGGATATCGATCCGGGCATGGATCGCGGGCGTTATGTCTTCGTGATCGAAATCCCGCCCAAATTCGAATCCGACCTGCTCGCCGGCAAGAAGCCCTCGGTGCAGATCAATGTCGACGCCACCGCCATGGCGCTGGCCGGCAACGGCGCGGTGGATATCGAGAACATCATCCTGCAGGAAAGCGCCTCCTTCCTCACCCGAGCCGGGGGCGTCGCCGCCCAGCCGGTCGATCTGGTGGTGCGGGCGAAATTCAATCCCGACCTGCATTCGGTCTGGTTCACTTCGGTGATGCAGGTCATCAACAACATCGCCATCCTGTCGATCATCCTGACCGGCGCCGCGCTGATCCGCGAGCGCGAGCACGGCACGATCGAACATCTCTTGGTCATGCCGGTGACGCCGCTCGAAATCATGCTGGCGAAGATCATCGCCAATGGCGCGGTGATCGTGGGCGCCTCGATCCTGTCTTTGTTCATCGTGGTGCGCGGCCTGCTCGGCGTGCCGATCGCCGGCTCGACCGCGCTGTTCGTCGTGGGCGCGATCCTGTTCATGTTCTCGGTGACGTCGCTCGGCTTGCTGCTCGCCACTTTCGCGCGCACCATGCCGCAATTCGGCCTGCTCGCTCTGCCGGTGATCGTCATTCTCTATCTGCTGTCGGGCAGCTCCACGCCGCTGGAGACCATGCCCGGATGGCTCCAGACCATCATGCAGTTCACGCCGAACACCCAATTCGTCGCCTTCTCCCAGGCGGTGCTCTATCGCGGCGCCGGGATCGATCTGGTCTGGCCGCAAATGCTGGCCATGGCCGCGATCGGCCTGACCACGCTCGCGGTTTGCCGGGGCCGTTTCAGCAAGACCATTAGCGCGGCATAGGCCGACGCGCGCCTTGACAATCCCTCAGCGCGATATAGCTCAAAGCTATCTTTCACGATGAGGCTCGCGAGGAAATGGGCAAATTCCAGCACGGCGCAGCGCGCGACGGCCATGGCGGGCGCGGACGCCGGCGCATGTTCGAAGGCGGCGAGCTGCGGCTCGTCCTGCTGCTGCTGATCGAACAGGAGCCGCGCCACGGCTATGACCTCATTCGCGACATTGAGGCCCGCACCGGCGGGGCCTATGCGCCGAGTCCCGGCGTAGTCTATCCGACGCTGAGCCTGCTGGAAGACACCGGATTGATCGAAGCCCGCGCCGCCGAGGGCGCCAGGAGACTTTACGCGATCACCGAAGCCGGGCGGCTTCATGTGGAGGACAACCGCGCCGACGCCGAAAGCGCCCTCGCGCGGCTCGAAGCCCTGCGCAAGCGTGGCGAAGCCTTTGACGTCGGCCCGGTGTTCCGCGCCATGGGCAATCTGAAAGCGGTCCTGCAACAGAAACTGGACGATTCCCCGAACAAGGAGCTGCTGTTCGCGGTGGCCGACCTCATCGACGAGGCGGCGCGAAAGATCGAGCGTTTGTGACGCCCAGCGCCAATCATTCGAATTTCGCGATAGAAACGAGAGATATTATAAGTTGGATCGATAGATAAATTGGCGCGAAAACCCTCTCCAACAGAGAGGATTTTTCTTCATGAGCGCCATAGTCGAGAAAAATAATCGCCACGCCACACATGCCGCCCACGTCCACGCCTCGATCTGGCCGGGCCTCGCGCTCACGGCGGCCATAGCCGCCGCCGCTTTCGGCCTGCGCCAGCTTCCCGGCGTAGCGACCTTCAGCCCGATGATCCTCGCCATCGTGATCGGCATGGGCTTTCACAACCTGCTCGGAACTCCGGCGCGCGCCAAGGCGGGCGTGGTCTTCTCCCTGCGCCGGGTGCTGCGTTTCGCGATCATCCTGCTCGGCCTGCAACTCACCGCCGCGCAGGTCGCGGAAGTCGGCGCCAAGGGCGTCGCGGTGATCGCCCTGACCCTGGTCGCGACTTTCCTGTTCACCACCTGGCTCGGCCGCCTGATCGGCGTCGACCGCAAATTGACGCAACTGATCGCCGCCGGCACCTCGATCTGCGGCGCCTCGGCGGTGATCGCGACCAATACCGTCACCCAGGCCCATGACGAGGATGTGGCCTATGCCGTCGCCTGCGTCACCGTGTTCGGCTCGATCGCCATGTTCGGCTATCCGCTGTTGCAGGGCGCGCTGGGCCTCGACGCCCATGCCTATGGCCTGTGGGCGGGCGCCTCGATCCATGAGATTGCGCAGGTCGTCGCCGCCGCCTTCCAGGGCGGCAAGCAGGCGGGCGATTTCGGGACCATCGCCAAATTGTCGCGGGTGATGATGCTGGCCCCCGTGGTCATCACACTCGGCGTGATGGCGGCGCAACGCGCCCGCCGCGCCGGCCATGGCCACAGCAACGCCAAGGCGCCCACGCCGTGGTTCGTGCTCGGCTTCATCGCGCTGGTCGGGGTCAACAGTGTTGTGACCATTCCGCCGGAGGCCAAGGCCGCGATCGTGGCGGCGACGACCTTCTTGCTGTCGATGGCGCTCGCCGCCATGGGGCTTGAAACGGATATCGCCAAATTGCGGGCCAAGGGGCCGCGTCCCTTCCTGCTCGGGCTCGCGGCCTTCATCTTCATCGCGAGCTTCAGCTTGCTCCTGGTGAAAATGACGGCGTAACATTGCCGCGATGACGCTCGAGCAACTTCGCATTTTCGTTGCGGTCGCGGAGCGCGAGCATGTCACGCTCGCCGCCCGCGACCTCAATCTCACCCAATCCGCCACGAGCGCGGCCGTCGCCGCGCTCGAAGCGCGTTATGCGACCCGATTGTTCGACCGCGTTGGGCGCCGCATCGCTTTGACGGAAGCCGGCCATCTGTTTCTCGCCGAGGCCCGCGCTGTGCTCGCCCGCGCCCGGGCGGCCGAGCAGACCCTGATCGATCTCGCCGACCTGACCCGCGGCTCGTTGACGCTGGCCGCCAGCCAGACCATCGGCAATTACTGGCTGCCGCCTTTGATCCAGCGCTATCGCGAACTCCATCCCGGCGTCGCGATCACGCTGGCGGTCGACAATACCGATGGCGTCGCGCGCCGCATCCACGATGGCGCGGCGGATATCGGCCTGGTCGAGGGCGCGGTCGACGATCCCTTCCTGACCAGCCGGCCCTTCGCGGAGGACGAACTGGTCCTGGTCGCGCCGCCGGACCATCCCTGGGCGCGCGAGCCCGGCCGCCAGCCGGACGATCCGCGCCGGGGCCCCTGGGTGCTGCGCGAGCCCGGATCTGGCACGCGCGCGATCTTCGAGGCAGCGTTGGCCGGCTTGGGGATCGCGCCCGGCGCGCTCGATATCGCGCTCGAACTGCCGTCGAACGAAGCCGTCTGCTCCGCCGTGGCGGCCGGGGCCGGCGTGACGGTGGTTTCGCGACTGGTGGTGGCCTGTGCGCTCAAGGCCGGCGTGCTGACCCGGGTCAAGCTCGACCTGCCGCCGCGCCGCTTCTTCGCGCTACACCACAAGGAATATTCGGTCACCCGCGCGCAAAAAGCCTTTCTGGAGCTGATCGGCGCGGGTTGAGCGGCCCCGGCGCCCTGCCCTCATAGGTCGCCTCCTAAAAAAATCGTACGCGATTAAATCGAACGCGCTTGACATCTATGAGGGTCTTCTGTATTTACATCGTACGCGATTAAATCGCTGATACGAAAACAGGAGATCGAACATGTCGCACATCACCAGCAAGCGTTCCGTCCGTCGCTCGTCCGCCGTTGTCGGCGCTTTCGCCCTCATCGCCGGCTTGGCGCTCCAGGCGGCCCCCGCCGTCGCCGGCCAGGTTTCGCCCCGCGATTTCCAGGCCTTCGGCTACGACATCCGGACGCAGGACGAGAGCCGCGAATGGCGCAAGCCGAATGGCGCGGAAATCCTCGGCGGCTTCGCCGGCGCCGATGACGAGATCAATTCCCGCACCGGCGAAGTCCGCCGCCGCTGACGATCCTGACTGGCGCGTCCTCGGACGCGCCGGTCCCGCCCCGTCCCTTCCCCCTCCCCACGCAAGGATCACTTCATGTCCGTCAATGTTCTCTACCGCACTTCCGCTCGCGCCACCGGCGGCCGCGACGGCCATTCGGCCACGCTCGACGGCGCCGTCGATGTCAAGCTGTCCACGCCGAAGGAATTGGGCGGCGCCGGCGGCGCGGGCGTCAATCCGGAACAGCTTTTCGCCACCGGCTATGCCGCCTGTTTCCTGAGCGCGCTGAAATTCGTCGCCGCGCAGACCAAGCAGAAGGTTCCCGCCGACGCCAATGTGACCGCGACGGTCGGCATTGGCCCGCGTTCCGAAGGCGGCTTCGGCCTCGATATCGCGCTGGAAGTCGCCTTGCCGGGCGTCGACCGCGCCGAGGCTCAGGCGCTGGTGGAACAGGCCCATCAGGTCTGCCCCTATTCCAACGCCACCCGCAACAATGTGGATGTCGCCCTCAGCCTGGTCTGACGCGTCGGGTCGCGGCGCAAGTCGCCGCGATTGCGCCCTTTGGCGCGAAAGGACGCGTCGATTACGCTTGGGGTTCAATCGCGCACGATATAGAATGAATCGATGAGCACTATCACCGCCGATACAGCGCCCGCGGAGCCCGCCGCCAGTGCAGCGCCAGCCGATCCGCTGGCGGAAATGCTGTGCTTTTCGGTCTATTCGGCCGGACTGGCGTTCAACCGCGCCTATAAGCCGCGCCTCGACGCGCTCGGCATCACTTATCTGCAATATCTCGCGCTGCTCCTGCTGCGGCATCGCGACGGCCAGTCGATCAAGGAATTGGGTGATAGGCTGTCGCTCGATTCCAACACATTGACGCCGCTCATCAAGCGGCTCGAAGCCGGCGGTTTCGTCAAGCGCCGGCGCGACAGCGAAGACGAGCGCGTGGTCCGGGTCGACATGACGCCGAAAGGCGCGCAGACCGTGTCCGAGGCTTTGTGCATCTCGCAGGAGCTGGGGCGCAAGCTCAAGGTCACGCCGGAACAGGCCAAGGCGCTGCAAAACCTGCTCGGCGCGATCGGCGGGCAGATCGTGACGCTCCCCAATCCGTGACCGCGAACACCCTCAGGCAAACGGCCCGGCTTAGCGCCGGGCCGTTGTTTTTTGGATGATCTTCGGTCTCAGGCGAGATCGAAACGATCCAGATTCGTCACCTTGGTCCAGGCCGCGACGAAGTCCTGCACGAATTTCGCCTTCGCGTCGGCGCTGCCATAGACTTCGGCCAGCGCGCGCAATTGCGAATTCGAGCCGAACAGCAGATCGACGCG
>NZ_JAYSBG010000209.1:0-6280 GCF_041915505.1 Rhodoblastus sp.
ATCTTCGTCGAAAGGATCGATTGATGCGGCGCGAGATTCTGTTCGCGATGAACGAGGACATGGCGCGGCGCCGCCCTTGCGTTCTCATCACCGATCTCGACAGCGGCGATCAGCGCCTGGCGCGCGCGACGGACGAGCATGCCGATCCTCTGAGCGATGAAATCCGGCGCAGCCTGATGCGCGACGGCGGCCGCATCGTCGAAAGGGAAGGACGGCGTTTTTTCCTGCATTCGCATTTGCCGCCACGTCGCCTGATCGCGATCGGCGCCGTCCATATCGCGCAGGCTCTCGGCCCGATCGCTCGATTGGCGGGGTTCGACATGACCGTCATCGACCCGCGCGCCGCCTTCGCCGATGCGGAGCGTTTCCCCGACGACAAGCTCCTGCCGCAATGGCCGCAGGACGCGCTGCCCGCGTTGCGCCTCGACGCATCCTGCGCCGTCGTCCTGCTGACCCACGATCCCAGGATCGACGATCCGGGTCTTGCGCTCGCGCTCGCCTCGGATTGCTTCTACATCGGCGCGCTGGGGTCGCAAAAGACCCATGCGAACCGCGTGCAAAGGCTCAAGGCGCTGGGCTTCGACGATCGCTCCTTGAGCCGGATCAGGGCGCCGATCGGCCTCGCGATTCACGCCGCCACGCCCGCCGAGATCGCCGTCGCCATCATGGCCGAAATCATCGCGGCCCATCGCGGCCCGTGAGAAGCTGTCGAACATGACTAGGAGCGCCGGCGGCGACGGATTTGCCCAGCGAGAGGAGACCGGAATGGAGATCGGGAAATATCTTGGCTATCAGCGGCAAGTCGTCGTCACCTGCGGCCCGGACGAGAGCGTCGACGCGGCCGTCCTGCGGCTGACCCGGCACAATATCGGCGCCATGCCGGTCTGCGACGCGCGGGGCGCCGTCGTCGGCGTCTTTTCGGAACGCGATCTGATCCGCGCCTATGCCAGCGAAGGCGCCAATGTTTCCTCACGCTTTGTCAGCGACCTGATGACCCGGGCGGTCGTCACCTGCACGCCCGACACGACCATGTCCGAGGCGGAGAAGAAAATGCATGAAAAACGCATTCGCCATCTTCCGGTGATCGAGGAGGGACGCGTCGTCGGCATGCTGTCGATTCGCGACGTGGTGGCGTGGCGCCTGAGTCTGCAGCGGGACGAAATTCTGGTCCTGCGCGACGCCGTCATCGCGGCGCGCCATTCCTGACGCCTGCGCCCGTCCGCCCCGAGTCCGGTTCACCCCGAGTCCTGGAGACGCTCAAGCGCTTCCGGCTTCGCGATCTCCAGCAGCGCGTCGAGCGCGGGCGAGGCAGGCGCGCGCCACACCAGATGCGTGCGGCTACGCGCGATAGCCGGCGGCAGAGCGTGCCGCGACACCTGATCGCGCGCCGGGAGGCTCTCCAGCACCGCAAGCGGCAGGATCGCGACGCCGGCGCCGGCGGCGACGCAGGCCGCCATGGCGTGATAGGAGGCAAATTCCAGAATGCGCTCCGGCGCCGTCCCGGCGCCCGACAGCCATTCCTCCAGCCGCCGGCGATAGGAACAGCCCTGCGCGAAGGCGATGACGGTCTGTCCGGCCAATCGCATCGCGGTTTCAGGCGAAGCCCCCGGCGGCGCGATCAGGATCAGCTCTTCCTCGAACAAAGGCAGGTTCTCCAGCTCGGGCGCGAAAAAGGGCTCGGAAACGAAAGCCGCATCGATCTCGAATTTCTGCACTTTCTGGATCAGGGCGCCGGTCGGCGCGGTCGAAAGCTCGACCGTCACCTCCGGATGCAACGCATGATAACGCGCCAGCAGCGGCGGCAGCCGGACGCCGGCCGCGCTTTCCAGCGAGCCGAGGCGGAACCGCCCCAGCGGCCGGCCGCCGCGCAAAGCTTGAACCGCCTCGTCGGAAAGACGCAACAACCGCTCGGCATAGGACAACAGCCGCTGGCCCTCCGCCGTCAGCGCCAGCCCGCGTCCCTGCCGGCGAAACAGGGCGACGCCGAGACGCTCCTCAAGCTGGCGGATGCGCGTCGTGACATTGGACTGGACGCGGTTGAGCCGCGCGGCGGCGCGCAGCACGCCGCCCTCGGCCACGACCGCCCGGAAAATCGCCAGGGATTCCAAATCAAGTGTTCTCATATTGAGAATGATACTTCATCTTTATTCATTTGTCATGATGGGTTTCCGGCGCTCTAATTCGCTCATGACCCAACAGCCGCCATCGCCCCTGTTCGTCTGCCTCGCCGCCGCCATGGCGCTGGCCGTGGCGATGGGCGTCGGACGTTTCGCCTTCACGCCCATGCTGCCCTTGATGGTCCGCGACGGCGGCCTCGGCATGGGCGACAGCGCGGCGCTCGCGGCGGTCAATTATTTCGGCTATCTCGTCGGCGCCCTCGCCGCCGGACGCCTGCCCTGGCCGCCGACGGCGAGCGCGCGGGCGAGCCTGATCGGCGTCGTTGTGGTCACCGCCGCCATGGGCGCCACCACCCTGTTCCCGCTCTGGCTCCTGTTGCGCGGCCTCGCCGGCCTGTTCAGCGGCTGGGCTCTGGTCGGCGTCAGCGCCTGGGCGCTGTCGGCTTTGACGCAGGCCGGCCGTCCGCGCCTCGCGGCTTACGTCTTCGCCGGCGTCGGAACGGGCGTGGCTTTGGCCGGATTGTTCTGCCTGTTCGCGGCGCGGCCCGGCGTTTCCGCCGCGCGCCTGTGGCTCGAACTGGGCGCCGCCGCGCTGGTCGCCATTGTCGCGCCGCTGCTGCTGTTGCGCGGCGGGCCGGCGCCGGCTTCGCGTCCGGCGGCGCAGGCTGGCGGCCAAAGCCGCGACTTGAATCGTCTCGTGCTATGCTATGGCGTGTTCGGCTTCGGCTATATTCTGCCCGCGACCTTCCTGCCGGCGCTGGCGCGGCAGATGATCGACGATCCGCGCGTGTTTGGGCTGGTCTGGCCTTTGTTCGGCGCGGCCGCCGCCTTGTCCACCCTTGTCGCCGGCGCGCGTTGGATCCAGTCCCATCGCCTGCGCGCCTGGGCCACGTGCCATGGTCTGATGGCGCTCGGCGCCCTGCTCCCGAGCCTCTGGCTGACGCCGGCGAGTCTGGTCGCCTCGGCCCTGCTGATCGGCGGAACCTTCATGGTCGTCACCATGTTGGGCATGCAGGAAGCTCGCCTGCGCGCGCCCGACCGCGCCCCCGCCGCGCTCGGACGAATGACGGCGGCTTTCGCCTTGGGTCAGTTCGCCGGCCCGCTCGCGCTCACCGCCGCGCCGGCAGGCGCCCAGGGTCTTCGACTCGGCCTGCAGGCGGCCTGCGTCGCGCTTGCGCTCACCATTCCGGCGCTGTGGCGCCTAGTGTCGACTGCGATTCGATCGAATCGCAGTCGACTCTAGTTTCCTTTATTTTCGCAGCGTTTTTGCGAACCGAAGGTCCGCGTAAGCGAATAACCGGCATCCACTTTTTCGCACGCTGCTTGAGCTCCCAACGGAAAGACCGCATCATGACCAGCCCACAAGGTTTCGGCCCCGATACCTCCGAGCGCCTGCCGCTCATCCCGGAAGACGAGCGTTCGGAGGCGCAGCGCGCCGCCGCCGCGGCGATCATCAATGGGCCGCGCAAAGCCTTGTTCGGTCCCTTCCTTCCGCTGCTGCACAAGCCGGTTCTGATGGAGCGGCTCGGCGATCTCGGGGCCGCCTTGCGGTTCGAAAGCGGATTGCCGGAGTTGATCCGCGAATTGGTCATGGCCGCGACGGCGCGCGCGACCGGCAATCAGTTCGAATGGCAAACCCATGCGCCGCTGGCGCTGAAGGCCGGCGCAAGCCGCGAGGTTCTCGACGCGCTCGCCGCGCGCCGCGTTCCACGCAATCTGCCGGCTGATCAGGCGGCGGCGCTGGATCTCGTCGCGGAAGTGCTTCAGACCAATGGCCTGTCCGACGCCGGTTTTGCGACGGCGGAACGCCATTTCGGCAAGGCGGGGATCGTCGAGCTGACCGTGCTGGTCGGCTATTTCGTCACGATCTGCTGGGTGATGAATGTCGCGCGCACGCCGGGCCCCGGCGGCTATCCGCCCTTGACGGCGACGCCCGCCTGAGCGCCGGATCGGGCCGGTTTTTCTTTCTCTTTTCTTAGGAATGGCGCAGACCGCCCCGGCGCGCGGAATCGGCATTGCCTTTTTACCGCAGAGCTTTACGGTAAACTGGCGCTCCGCCGTCGCCTCGGAAATTCTGCATGAGCCGGCTCACTCTCGAACAGGCCAATGTCCTCGTCGCCGCCGCCTTGGCCAAGGGCCGCGAATTGGGACTCAAACCCCTGACCATCGCCGTTCTCGACGCCGGCGGCCATCTCGTCGCCTTGCAGAGAGAGGACGGCGCCTCCAATCACCGTCCGCAGATCGCCATAGGCAAGGCCAGCGGCGCGCTGGCGCTCGGCGTCTCCTCGCGCAAGATCGGCGAAATGGCCGTGGAGCGCCCGACCTTCATCGCCGCGCTCGGGCCGGTCCTGCCGCACGGGATCATTCCGGCGGCGGGCGGAATCATTCTGGTCGGCGCGGATGGCGCGCCCATCGGCGCGGTCGGCGTGACCGGCGACACATCGGATAATGACGAGGCCTGCGCCCTGGCGGGCGCGGCGAAAGCCGGTCTCGCGACACAATAAAACGGCGCGCCGGCTGAAGCCGGGCGAGCGTCCGCAGGTTCCAGGAAAGTCCGCATAAGCGGCAAGAACAATTCTCGCCAAAGGCGGGGCCAGGATCAGAAAACCGGCGCCAAGCCGGAAATAACGGCTTAAATAACGCCTTGGGGAGGCGCCCATGTTCCAGCAATTGCTGACGCCGGTCGGCGAGAGTCTCGGCCTGTCTTTTCTCGTCGCGATCCTTCCGGTCCTCGCCGTCCTGGTCCTGCTCGGCGTTCTCAGGCGCCCGGCCTGGCAAGCGGCGCTGACCGGCCTGATCGTGGGCCTCGTCGTCGCCATTGCGGTCTGGCAGATGCCGCCCGCGCTCGCCTTCAATTCCGTCTTCAACGGCGCCGTCTTCGCGCTGTGGCCGGTGATGTGGATCGTCGTCAATGCGCTGCTGCTCTACAATATCGCCGTCGCGTCGGGGCGCTTCCAGGCCTTCCGCGACTGGATGACCGACCATCTGCCCAATGACCGCCGCGTGGTGCTGGTGGTCGTCGGCTTCTGCTTCGGCGCGCTGCTCGAAGGCGTCTCCGGCTTCGGCACGCCGGTGGCGATCACCTCCTCGCTCCTGATCATCTTCGGCTTCGCGCCGCTCGAAGCTTTGGTCTTCGTGCTGATCTTCAACACCGCGCCGGTCGCCTTCGGCGCGCTCGGCGTGCCGGTCACGGTTCTCGGCGCCGTCACTGGCCTCAAGGCTGATGTGCTCGGCGCCATGATCGGCCGGCAACTGCCCTTCATCGCCACCATCCTGCCCTTCTATGTCATGGCGCTTTACGGCGGGCTGCGCTCGGTCCGGGCGCTGTGGCCGCTGCTGCTGGTCGCCGGCGGCAGTTTCGCGGCCTCCCAGTTCATCTCTTCGAACTTCCTCGATTACGCGTTGACGGACGTGCTGTCGGCGCTCGGCTCGCTGTTCTGCACCCTGCTCTTCACCCGCGTCTGGCGCCCGGCGCCCGATCCGGAATTCGCTGTCGCGCCCAAGGCGATGGAACAGGCGCATATCGCCACGCCGGTCGCCAACTGGCAGGGCTGGCTGCCCTGGCTGATCGTATCCGGCATCGTCATCGCCTGGACCCATTTCAAGATCGCCGAAATCGCCCAGCAGAAAATCCCGTGGCCCGGCCTGCATAATGCGATCTCGATCACGCTCTACAACAACAAGCCCTATGCCGCGGTCTGGACCTTCCAGCCGCTCGGCACCGGCACCGCGATCCTGCTCGCCGCCATCCTGTGCGCCGCCTTGTTCCGCCTGACGCCGAAGGACTTTTTCGGCTGCGTCGCCAAGACCGCGAAACAGGCCTGGCTGGCGATCATCACCGTCATGCTGATCATCGGCCTCGCCTATCTGATGAATTATTCCGGCATGGCCTATACGCTCGGCAAGGCGGTCGCCTCGACCGGCAAGCTGTTCGTCCTGCTCTCGCCCTTCCTCGGCTGGGTCGCGGTGCTGCTCTCGGGCAGCGACACCTCCGGCAACGCTTTGTTCGGCAATCTGCAGGTGGTGGCGGCGCGCCAGCTCGGGCTCGATCCGGTGCTGTTCGCTGCGACCAATTCCTCCGGCGGCGTGATGGGCAAGATGGTCTCGCCGCAGAATATCGCTACCGGCGTCGCCGTCACCAATCTCAAGGGCAAGGAGGGCGA
>NZ_JAYSBG010000210.1:0-6277 GCF_041915505.1 Rhodoblastus sp.
GACACGTAATCGAGCCCCGTCTTCTCGCAGAAGGCGACCGAGGACGGATCGCCGCCATGCTCGCCGCAAATGCCGAGCTTGATCTTGGCGCGGGTCTTCTTGCCGCGCTCGGCCGCGAGCGCCACCAATTCGCCGACGCCCTCCTGGTCGAGCGAGACGAACGGGTCATGCGCGAGAATGCCCTTCTGGACATAGGCGCCGAGGAAGGAACTGGCGTCGTCGCGCGAAATACCGAGCGTCGTCTGGGTCAGATCATTGGTGCCGAAGGAGAAGAACTCCGCCGTCTCGGCGATCTCGCCGGCGCGCAGGGCGGCGCGCGGCAGTTCGATCATGGTGCCGACCTGATAGGGAATGGTCACGCCGGTTTCCTTCGCCACCGCCTCGGCCATGGCGTCGATGCGCGTCTTGACCAGATCGAGTTCGCGACGGGAGAAGACCAGCGGCACCATGATTTCCGGCGCCACCGACTCGCCAGTCTTCTTCTGGGCCTCGACCGCGCCCTCGAAAATGGCGCGCGCCTGCATTTCCGCGATTTCCGGGAAGGCCACCGCGAGACGAACGCCGCGGAAGCCGAGCATCGGATTGAACTCGTGCAATTCGTCCGCGCGGCGCTTGAGCTTGTCCGGGCTCGCGCCGGTGGCCGCGGCGACTTCCGCGATTTCCTCAGCCGTATGCGGCAGGAATTCGTGCAGCGGCGGGTCGAGCAGGCGGATCGTCACCGGCAGGCCGTGCATGATTTCGAACAGAGCGGCGAAATCGCCGCGCTGCATCGGCAGTATCTTGGCCAGCGCCACGCGGCGGCCGTCCTCATTGTCGGCGAGGATCATCTCGCGCACGGCGACGATACGCTCATTGTCAAAGAACATATGTTCGGTGCGGCACAGGCCGATGCCTTCGGCGCCGAATTTCCGCGCGATGCGCGCATCATTCGGCGTATCGGCGTTGGTGCGGACCTTGAGGCGGCGCTCGCCGTCGGCCCAACCCATCAGCACGGCGAAATCGCCGGACAGTTCGGGCTGAAGCATGGGCACCGCGCCCTCCATCACCTGGCCGGTGGCGCCGTCGATGGTCACGATATCGCCCTTGGCGAAGGTCTTGCCGCTGGCGGTAAAGGTCTGAGCGGCGTAATCGACGCGAACCGTGCCCGCGCCGGAAACGCAGGGCTTGCCCATGCCGCGCGCCACCACCGCCGCATGCGAAGTCATGCCGCCGCGCGTGGTGAGAATGCCCTCCGCCGCATGCATGCCGTGGATATCTTCGGGCGAGGTTTCGACGCGCACCAGAATGACCTTGCGGCCAGCGGCCTTCAGCGCCTCCGCCTCGTCGGACGAGAACACGATCTCGCCGCTGGCGGCGCCGGGAGACGCCGGCAGGCCGGACGCGATGATCTTGCGCTCGGCCTTGGCGTCCAGGGTCGGATGCAGCAATTGATCGAGCGAGGCCGGCTCGATGCGATTGATGGCTTCCTGCTTGGTGATCAAGCCCTCACCGGCCAGCTCCACCGCGATTTTCAGCGCGGCGCGCGCCGTGCGTTTGCCGTTGCGGGTCTGCAGCATCCAGAACTTGCCGCGCTCGACGGTGAATTCCATATCCTGCATGTCGCGATAGTGCTTTTCCAGCAGCTTGGTCGCGCGAACGAATTCCTCGAACACCTCGGGCAGCGCCTTTTCCATCGACGGCTTGTCGGATTTCGCGGCGATACGGGCGGCTTCCGTGATGTTCTGCGGCGTGCGAATGCCAGCCACCACGTCCTCGCCCTGGGCGTTGATCAGGAACTCGCCGTAAAGCGCGTTCTCGCCGGTCGCCGGATTGCGGGTGAAGGCGACGCCAGTGGCCGAGGTCTCGCCCATATTGCCGAACACCATGGCCTGGACATTGACCGCCGTGCCCCAGTCCGCCGGAATGTCGTGCAGGCGGCGGTAGGTGATGGCGCGCTGGTTCATCCAGGACGAGAACACCGCGCCGATCGCGCCCCAGAGTTGTTCCTTGGGATCCTGCGGGAAGGGCTTGCCTGTCTCGCGCTGCACCGCCTCCTTGTAGCTGGCGACGATCTTGCGCCAGTCGTCGGCCTTGAGGTCGGTGTCCTGGTGCAGGCCCTTCTGGTCCTTGTAGACCTCCAGGATTTCCTCGAAATTATGATGCTCCACGTCGAGCACGACGTTGGAATACATCTGGATGAAGCGGCGGTAGGAATCCCAGGCGAAACGCTCGTCGCCGGAGGATTTGGCCACCGCCTCGACCGTGCCGTCGTTGAGCCCGAGATTGAGCACCGTGTCCATCATACCCGGCATCGAGGCGCGAGCGCCGGAGCGCACCGACACCAGCAGCGGATCGTTCGGATCGCCGAAGGTATGGCCGGCGAGCTTGCCGACATAAGCCAGAGCCGCCTCGACCTGTCCGGCGAGATCGGCCGGATAGGTCTGGTTATTGGCGTAATAATAGGTGCAGACCTCGGTCGAAATGGTGAAGCCGGGAGGCACGGGCAGGCCGAGATTGGCCATTTCCGCCAGATTGGCGCCCTTGCCGCCGAGCAAGTTCTTCATTGCGCTGGCGCCTTCGGCCTTGCCGTCGCCGAACGAATAAACCCATTTCGCCATTGTTAAGTCCTTACGCCGTCAGAGGAAATCTGACTTCCGTGTCAGAAAGGATGCTGAGGAGAGCTTTGGATTTCGCCCGCCTTTAACACCCCGGCCGGTCAAAAGCCAAGGGCGCGCGGCGCGATTTCAACCTCAGCCCCGCAATTTCAGACCGAGGCCGATCCAGCTCGCGCCGTAGAAAATCAGGTCCACGCCGAACAGCGTCCCCAGCACGATCATGGTGTTGCCCGGCCAGCCGCCCAGGATGAGCACGCCAAGCAGAAGCGTGACCACGCCCGCGAAAACGACATAGGTCTTGGCCCCGGCCGGGAGCTGCCAACCGAGCCAGATGCGGACCGCGCCGGCGATCAGGAATCCGACGCCCGCGACGACGGTCAGAGCCGCGGCGGCGGTCGTGGGCTGCGCCAGGGCATAGGCCCCGAACACGAGATAGAACAGGCCGCTGATGACCCAGAGAAAGAAGGACGGCCAGTCGCGGCAGTTGAAGCCGATGGTGATTTCGACGGCGCCCGCCAGGATCAGCATCAGCGCGACGAAAAACACCACGGCGAGGGTCGAGACCGCCGCCATCGCCAAGGCGATGGCGCCGAAAACCAGGCAGAGCGCGCCATAGGCCACAAACCAGCCCCAGCGCGACCTCAGGCGCTCGATGGCGCCGCCAAGGCTGTGGCGCGGGTCCAGATCCTGCGGATTCGCACTCATGATCGCCTCCCGATGATCGCTCGCCGGACCTGTCCGGGATCGTCGTCCGGCGGCGCGGGCGGACAGCCCGGCGCCGCGCGCCCGATGGCGCGACGCGATCAAAGCCGCCAAGGCCGGCGGCGTCAAGAGAGTGGCGTCAAGGCGGCGAAACGGCTTGATCTTTACCCTAAAGCGAGGCTTTCGTTTGAATTAACGGCGCGAAAACAAATCGCATTGGTATGATTGCCCCCCGGTCGCGCAACGTGTAAAGCAGCCATTCGCGCTTCTTAACGATGGGCGCCGCATGTGGATCGAGCGTACCGTGAACAATAATTCGACGACTCCCGTTCTCGACCGTGTCAAACTCCCCGCAGACCTGCGCCAATTGCCCGAGAGCGATTTGCGCGCGCTGGCGGAAGACTTGCGCCGCGCGACCATCGATACTGTATCGGTCACCGGCGGCCACCTCGGTTCGAGCCTCGGCGTAGTCGAGCTTACGGTTGCGCTTCATTATGTCTTTAATACGCCGAAAGATCGGATCGTCTGGGATGTCGGCCATCAGGCCTATCCGCACAAGATCCTGACCGGCCGCCGCGACCGCATCAAGACCCTGCGCCAGGGCGGCGGCCTGTCCGGCTTCACCAAGCGCTCGGAAAGCGAATACGACCCTTTCGGCGCGGCCCATTCCTCGACCTCGATCTCGGCTGGCCTCGGCATGGCGGTAGCCCGCACGCTGTCCGGCGGCGACAATAATGTGATCGCGGTGATCGGCGACGGCTCGATGTCGGCCGGCATGGCCTATGAGGCCATGAACAACGCCGGCGCGGCCCATTCGCGCCTGATCGTCATTCTCAACGACAACGACATGTCGATCGCCCCGCCGGTCGGCGCCATGTCCGCCTATCTCGCTCGGCTGTCGTCGGACCGGACCTATCTCAAGCTGCGCGACGCCGGCAAATATCTCGCCCGCCGCCTGCCCAAGACAGTCGAGACGGCCATCACCCGCGCGGTCGAGCACGCCCGGACCTATGTCACCGGCGGCACCCTGTTCGAGGAGCTGGGCTTCTATTATGTCGGCCCGATCGACGGCCATAATCTCGACCATCTGCTGCCGATCCTGAAGAACGTCCGCGACGCCGATGTCGGCGGCCCGGTGCTGATCCATATCGTGACGCAGAAGGGCAAGGGCTACGCGCCCGCCGAAGCGGCGGAAGACAAATATCACGGCGTCAACAAATTCGACGTGGTCACCGGCGCGCAGGTCAAGCCCAAGGCCAACGCCCCGTCCTATACCAAGGTGTTCGGCCAGTCGCTGGTCAAGGAAGCCGAGAAGGACGACAAGATCGTCGCCATCACCGCCGCCATGCCGTCGGGCACCGGGGTCGATTTCTTCCAGCAGGCCTTCCCTAAGCGCACGTTCGACGTCGGCATCGCCGAGCAGCATGCGGTGACCTTCGCGGCGGGCCTCGCGACCGAGGGCTACAAGCCGTTCTGCGCGATCTATTCAACCTTCCTGCAACGCGGCTACGACCAGGTGGTCCATGACGTCGCGATCCAGAACCTGCCGGTGCGCTTCGCGCTCGACCGCGCCGGTCTGGTCGGCGCGGATGGCGCCACCCATGCCGGTTCGTTCGACATCGCCTTCCTCGGCATCCTGCCGAATATGGTGGTGATGGCCGCCGCCGATGAGGCCGAGCTGGTCCATATGATCGCCACCGCCGCCGCCTATGACAAGGGCCCGATCGCCTTCCGCTATCCGCGCGGCGAAGGCGTCGGCGCGGAACTGCCGCAGGAGGGCGTCCCGCTCGAAATCGGCAAGGGCCGCATCGTCCGCCAGGGCGACAAGGTCGCGATCCTCTCGCTCGGCACCCGCCTCGCCGAAGCCTTGCTGGCGGCCGAGCAACTCGCGGCGCAGGGCATTTCCGCCACGGTCGCCGACGCCCGCTTCGCCAAGCCGCTCGACGTCGAGCTGATCCGCACTTTGGCCCGCGACCACGAGGCGCTCATCACCATCGAGGAAGGCTCGATCGGCGGCTTCGGCTCGTTCGTCGCCCAGCAATTGGCCGAAGACGGCCTGCTCGACGGCGGCCTGCGCTTCCGCTCCATGGTCCTGCCCGATATTTTCCTCGACCAGGACAAGCCCGAGGCGCTTTACGCCAGGGCCGGACTCGACGCCAAAGGCATTGTCGGCAAGGTGTTCGAGGCGCTCGGCCGCCCGGCCGCCGCCGCGAAAACGGCGTGAGCCGCGCCTGAAGCGACCCGGGGCAAAACCTCGGGTTTTCTTTTCATTCCACCGGCAATTCGCGTCGCCCGTCCCAGACGGCGGCGAAGGCGCGCATTTTCGTGCGCCAACTGACCTTCTCCATGGCGAGAATGTCGAGGAAATGCGCGAGGCGGCGCGATTTCATCACCGTATAGAAGGTCAGCACGGTCGACGGGATGAAAACCGCCAGAAAGATCACGATCCGATCAAACGTCGGTAGATCGGCGTGGTTGAACAGGTTCATGCCGAGGAAACCGGTCGTGATCGTGCCGATGAGGCTGAACAGAGTCACCACGGTCAATTGCAGGATGGTCACGGCCTGACGGCGCAGCAAGTCCGCCTCCATGAAGGCCTCCATATCGTTGACCTCCTCCCGCAATTCCTTGAACAGAGCGTCGGTGCGCAATTGGCCTTTCCAGAGACGGAACACGTCGCGCAGGATCGCCTGATCCGACACTTCGCAGAAATAATAGCGATGGGTGAAGCGCAGGAAGGTCGCCGAAATCAGGCGAATGTCATGCCGGAACCGCGATACGGAACGGCTGTCATGGCTTTCCAACCGGCCGATCACCTCCACCAGCCGGTTGGACATCATCAGGATCGCAGCGCGGTGGAAATGCGCGATCAGGCCGAGCATGAAGAATTGATGCCGGAACTGGCCGAGGAAGCCCCGCTCTGCGTCGACAAAGCCGCGATCGCCAGCGCGGCCGATCATCACCAAAGCCTGCTGGGTGCA
>NZ_JAYSBG010000211.1:0-6242 GCF_041915505.1 Rhodoblastus sp.
GGCCTCGGCCAGGCTGGGATGGGGGTCGGAGGAAAGGTCGGTCAAGAGTTCCGCTTGTTCGATTTTCCGAACGGATCGTTTGCTAGATAGGTGTAGGGGCGCCGCGAAGTCAAGGAAGGCGCCGGCGCCGCATTTGCGCGCGGCGCGGCGGCGTCTATAGAAGGGGCTGCAAGATCCGGCGCGATCCGCGTCCAAAAGAGCGACCCAACCCATGAGCGAACCGACCGCGCTGGAATCCCTGGCCGAACTGCGCGAGGAAATCGACCGGATCGACGGCGAGATGCATGAATTGCTGATCGAGCGGGGCGGGATCATTGACAAGCTGATCGCGGTCAAGGCGCGTCAGGGCGGCGGATCGGCATTCCGGCCGGGCCGCGAGGCCGACATGATGCGGATCATCGCCGCGCGGCATCGCGGCCGCCTGCCGCTCGATACGGTCGAAAGCATCTGGCGGGTGATCATCTCGACCTTCACCTTCGTCCAGTCGCATTATGGCGTGCACGCGGACCTTTCCGGCGGCGACGCCGCCATGCGCGATTCGGCGCGGTTCCATTTCGGCTTCACCGTGCCGCTGCTCGGCCACGCCAGCCCGGGCGAGACCGTTGCGGCGGTGGCGGCTTCGGCGCGGCCGGACGGCGGCGGCGATCTCGGCATGTTGCGCGCGCAATGGCGGGCGGGAGAGGAGCGATGGTGGGAGAGCCTCGCGGCGGCCGGCGCTCCGAAGATCATCGCGCGGCTGCCTTTCGTCGAGCGGCCGGATCATCCCGCCGGCATGCCGGTCTTCATCATTTCCAATCCGCTGGCCGAAGCCGCCGCCCGCGACGTCGCACTGTTTTCGGCGCAATGGGCGGGCAAAGGCCCGGAGTCCGCCGCTTTTCACGCGGCCTCCTGCGAGGTTCTGGCGCGGGCGACGACGCCCGGGCCTGAATCGCTGTTGGTTTCGGCGCCGGGCGCCTGGGATGTCGCACGCTTTTCCGCTGCCTTCGACGCGGCGGACCATGTCGCCTGGATCGGCAGCCATGCGGGGCGGTTCACCCTCGCCGAGCGCGATCAATAGACCGGCGACAGCGAGACAGGCAGTCGGATCGGCCCGAGCAGGACCTGGCCATTGACCAAGGTCAGCGGCAGCGAGAGCGTGTCGGCCTTGGCGGGCGCGGCCTGAGGCTTGCCCAGCAGCGCGCCGAGAATCGCGCCGGCTTGGGCCGCGGCGACGGGAACGCCGAGGCGCGCCAGCAAGGGCCCCGCGCCTTCGGCCGTGACGCTGAGCGTTCCGGCCGGTCGATGCGCGTCGTCGAGCGAAAGCGCGCCCTGAATGCGGAGATTGATGTCGCCGGATTGCCATTCGAATCGGTCGACGGCGACCGCGCCCGCGTTCTTCCGCCAGGTCTCCGCCGCGTCCCGCCAGGTCGCCGCCGGCGCGGGCGTCGGCGTGATGGTCCCGGCGAGCGTGAAGCGGGCGGGATCGTTCTTTTGCAGCAGCGCTTGCAGCGCCGGAACGGTCAGGCCGTCTCCGGTCAATTCGTAGCGCAACACATTCGCGCCGGGCCCGGATTGGGTCGGGTTTAGCGAATCGGCTTTCAGGCTCAGGCTTTGCAGATTGAAGGCGACGCCCGCTTCCGGCGATTCGGGGCGCCAGTCGAGCGCCTTCATATCCAGTCGCGCCGCGACCATGCCCGCGAGGGACCAAGCGATGTCGAGCGTCATGCCGTCGTGGCGGAGCTTGGCCAGCGGCGCGCCGCCGGCTTTCTGCGCGACCAACGGGCTGGAAAAGGCGAGCCGGATGTGGTCGGGGGAGAACAGGCTCGTTTCGCCATGCGCTTCCTCCGCCCCGAAATAAAGGGTTTCCCCGCCGACGCGGACGGGCGCGGCGAAACCGTTGCAGCTCAGCTTGAGCCTGAAGGGAAAGCCGCCGATGTCGCTCGACTGGCACAGGTCGGCGATAGAAAGCCCGCCCAGCGCGGGCTCGTGCACGGCGGCGGCGAGGCGATTGGCCGAATAGAGCCAGAACGGACCGATGGCGAGACAGACAAGAACGATGAAGCCGATGATGAGGCGACGGCGGTAGCGAGCCATGAAGCAGTCCTGTCGCCCAAAGTCCCGTCGCTCGCCGTCCGGTCGTCTGTTGCGCGACGGCCTGGGCCCGATCTCTCGCCAGGCGGGGTCCAGCCCGGCGATTCGTCGGCCATCCTAAGCCAAATGAAGGCGCAATCGAGATCGGCGCCTGAAAAAATCAGGCGGCGAACCGGCGCATGGGCGAAAGATCGCGCAGCACGAAGGCGCGCTCCTCGGCCGTCTCGGCGAGCAGATGGACATGCCATTCATTGGCGCCGGCGGCGCGCGCCCTTTGCGTCCAGAACCGCAATTCGTCGCCGGCCTCGTCGGGGCTCGGCGCAAAGGCGAACAGCAGCGTCGCGCCCTTGGCCTCGCGGCGCACGGCTGCGACAATGGCGCGGCGGCAATCGAAAGCGGGCGGCTCGCCCGGCGCATAGACCGAACAGATATAGCGCCGCCCCGACGCGCCCTGCCAGCTGTGGAACAGCTTTTCAAGCCCGGTGCGCGACAGGCTGGCGAGCGGGCTATTGGCGAAGATCGGACGCGGAGCGACAAGCGGGCGGGTCATGTTCTGTCCTTGCACGACGAAACGTCACGCAAACAAAGAAAGAACAAAACGGGGGTAAAGTCAATTCGTCGCCGGGGCGGGACAAGAGTCTTTTTCGAGATTGACCGCAAGGCCCGGATCCTTGGCGAGGGCCTCGGCGATCAGGCGGTCGGAGGCTTTCTCGAGGCCGTCCTTGAGAATTTTCGCGAATTGGCCATGAGGCAGGCCTGCCGGAATGACCGGCAGGAATTCCACCAACACCGTTCCCGGCCGGCGCAGAAAGGTGCGGCGCGGCCAGAACAGGCCGGAATTCAGCGCCACCGGCACGCAGGGGGCGCGCGTGGCGGCATAGAGATGATTGACCCCGCTCTTGTAGAGCGGCGGCGCGCCGGCGGGACGCCTTGTGCCCTCGGGGAAAATGAAAATGGCGCGGCCTTCCTTGACCGCGGCGCCGGCCTTGTCGACCAGTTCGCGCAAAGCCGCGCTGCGGCTGGCCCGATTGATGGCGATCTGGTTGCTGAACAGCAGATATTGGCCGAACAGCGGGATGAAGGTCAGCTCACGCTTCAAAATATAAGTGAAATCCTCGACCTGCGTGACCAAGGCGATGGTTTCCCAGGCCGATTGATGTTTCGACGCGATGATGACGCCATGCCCGCCGCGCAGGTTCTCAAGGCCACGAAATTCCACCTTCATGCCGCACAGCACATCGAGCAGCCACAAGGTCGCGTGGGCCCAGAGGCGGGCGAGGCCGAGAATCGCCCTGCGGCCGAACAGGATGGTCGGCAGGCCGCCGATCGCGAGGATGGCGGTCACGAGATAGAAGGCGAAGTTGAACAGCAGCGAGCGGATGATGAGCATGGGCGCCTTTGTGCCGGACCTCCGCCCAAATGAAAAGCCCGCGCGCGGCGGTTGGCGCCATGTGCGCGAAGCTGTCGCGCAAATGCCGCAGTCGGGCCGGCGCCGTCAGTCCTTGGCGACGTAAAATTCGCCGAGCGCGCGAAACACGATGACGCGCGACATCAGGCCGGCGATGAGGGCGACGGCGAACGAGATGGTCGCTATGGCGACAATCCCGCCCCAGCCCAGCGAAAAAGAGCCGAACAGCGCCTCGGCCTGTTCGCCGCCGGCGCTGGTGGTCCATTGCCGCGACAGGAAGCCGAGCGCCAGGAACAGCAGCACCGCCGCCGCGCCGCCGGCCGCGCCGCCGCGCAGGCCGAGCCGCAGGAAATGGAACTGGAACTGTCGGGCGATGAAACTATCCGCCGCGCCGACGAAATGCAGCGCCTCGATGATCTCGCGATTGCCGGCCATGGCGCCGCGCGTGGCGAAGCCGACCGCCAGCGCCATGGCGATCAGCACCAGCACGAACACGCCGACCGCCGCGCCGACCACGACCTGGGCCATGGTGTCGAGCCGCTGCATCCAGGCGCCGTGATTGTCGAGGCTGGCGTTGGGCAAAGCGAAATCGAGCGCGGCGCGCAGGCTTTTTTCGTCGATGGTCTTTTTCGGGTCGCGCCGCACGACGATCATGCGCGGCGTCGGCAATTGACTGAGGTCGAGCCCGGCGCCGAGCCAGGGCGAGAGCAATTCCTCCGATTGCTGGCGCGTGAAGGCGCGCGCCTCCGCCACGCCGGGGAAAGCGGCGGCGACGCTGGCGGCCTTGGCGGCGTCGGCCTCGATGTCGCGTCCCGGGCGGGGCGTGACCTGAACCGTCATTTCGAGGCCGACGGCGCCGCGCCATTGGCTGGACGCATCGGCGAGAATGATGGCGAAGCCGGCGGAAAGCGCGGCGAGAAAGGTCATGATGGCGACGACGATGGCCAAGGCCCGCCCGGCTACCGTTTCCGCGGGAACCAGCGGCGTATGGCTCCAGGCGTCCTCCATCGCGACGGTTTCGAGCGGCGGCCGTGCGGGCAGGGGGGCGGAGGGCTCGGCCATGGGCGCGCTCATTCGTAGATATGCAGCCGGCCGTCGCCGAGCACGAGCCGCCGCGCCCTGTCGAACTGGTCCATCAAGGCGAGATCATGCGTGGCGATGACCACCGACGTGCCCGATTTGTGCAATTCCAGGAACAGCCGCATCAGGCGGCGCGCCAGCGAGGGGTCGACATTGCCGGTCGGCTCGTCGGCGAGCAGCAGTTGCGGCCGCATGATGAGCGCCCGGGCGATGGCCGCGCGCTGTTTCTCACCGCCGGACAGCACCGGCGGATAGACATGCATCCGCTCGCCGAGCCCGACCCAGCGCAACAGCTCCATCACCTCCAGCCGATAGCTGGCCTCGTTGCGCTCCTGCACGCGCAGCGGCAAAGCCACGTTCTGATAGGTGGTGAGATGGTCGAGCAGGCGGAAATCCTGGAACACCACGCCGACCTTTCGGCGCAAGGCGGTCAGCGCGGGCTTGTCGAGTTCGGCGGAATCCTTGCCGAACAGTGAGATCAGCCCGCGCGTCGGCGGCATGGCGAGCAGAATCAGGCGCAAAAGCGTGGTCTTGCCGGCGCCGGAGGGGCCGGTCAGGAACTGGAACGAGCGGGGCGCGATGTCGAAGGAAATGTCGCGCAGGATCTCCTCGCCCATCCCGTAACGCAGGCCGACATTCTCGAACCGGACCAAACAAGCTTCCTTTCGGCATGTCCGCCGCGCGGCGAATCGCTTTCTTTAACGCGCTTTTAACCATAGCAGCACACCAATGAATTGCGACAAATCGCTCAAAGCCGTCCCCAGCCCGATCCCCGCAAGGCCTCTTCATGCGAGCCGTTTCTTCGCTTCAGCCCTCCGCCCTTTCCGCCTTCGCGCCGCCCGCGCTCACTCGGGGCGAAATGGCGGCGGTCGCGGCCTCGTCCAGCCGCTGCGCTGCGCCATCGGGCGTCGCGATGGCTCCCGCGCCGTCGGAACGGCGGCGTCGCGCCCCGGGCGTGGGAAGCTGGATCGCAATCGGGCTGGCGGCCTGGGCCATTTTGATCGGCGGCCGCGCCCAGATCGTGCGCCTCGCGCCTGCGACGGCGCCGCTCTACGCGTCTGTGGGTCTTGGCGTGAACCTGCGGCAGATGGACATTGGCCATGTCACCTCGCGCCTCGCCGACGAGGACGGCCGCCAGATCCTGATCGTGGAGGGCGAAATCCACAATCTCGCCGAAGCGCCGCGCGCCGCGCCGCGGATGCGGCTCTCGGTGCTCGACGGCCAGGGCCAGGAAATTTATTTCTGGACCGCCGCGCCGCCCAAGGCGCGGCTCGCGGCCGGCGAAAAGGCGGAATTCCGCGCCCGGCTTGCGGCGCCGCCCAAGGAGGGGCGCGACGTGCGCGTGCGCTTCGCGGCGGAGAGCGACCGTTCGGGACGGGACCGTTGAGCGCCGCCCAGGCGACCGTCCTGTTCGACGAGACCGTCCTGGCCGCTCGGATCGAGCAGATTGCGCAGGCCATCGTCGCCGCCGCGCCGCGCGATCCGATTGCGATCCCGATCATGACCGGCGCCTTCGTCTTCGCGGCTGACCTGTTGCGCGCGCTGCATCGCGCCGGCCTTGCGCCCGAGGTCGATTTCATCCAGATCGCCAGCTATGGCGCGGGCGTGCAATCCTCCGGCCGCACGGAATTGCTGCGCGACCTTCAGGCCGATGTGACCGGCCGCGACGCGCTGCTGATCGACG
>NZ_JAYSBG010000212.1:0-6231 GCF_041915505.1 Rhodoblastus sp.
AAGACCGGCGTCAAGGAAATCCGTTTCGTCGGCAATCAGGCTTATTCCAGCGGCCGCCTGCTCGGCCTGATGGAAACGACGGAAATGAATTTCCTGTCGTTCTTCAAGACCTCCGACGTGTTCGATCCGGACCGTCTGGCGAAGGACGCCGAGGCGATCCGCCGCTTCTACCTCAAGAACGGCTATGCGGATTTCCGTATTACTGGCGTCGACCCGGTCTATGATCCCGCCGCTGGCGGCTATATCGTCACCATCACGCTGGAGGAAGGCGACGTCTATCGCGTCGGTTCGGTCCAGGTCGAGTCGCATCTGGCTGGCGTGTCCGACGCCGCGCTGCAATCCTCGCTCGAGATTCACGCCGGCGACATCTACAACGGCGACCAGGTCCAGAACACCGTCGTGCGCCTGACGAAGGAAGTCCAGAAAATGGGCTACGCCTTCTCGCAGGTGCGTCCTCGCGGCGACAAGGATCCCGCCACCCATACCGTCTCGATCGCCTTCGTGGTCGAAGAAGGGCCGCGCGTCTATGTCGAGCGGATCAACATCCGCGGCAATACGGCGACCCGCGATTATGTGATCCGTCGCGAATTCGATATCGGCGAGGGCGACGCCTATAACAAGGTGCTCGTCGACAAGGCGGAGCGCCGCCTGAATGCGCTGGGCTTCTTCAAGAAGGTCAAGATTTCGAGCGAGCAGGGCTCGTCCTCGGATCGCGTCATCGTCAATGTCGATGTCGAAGAGCAGTCCACCGGTTCGTTCTCGGTGTCCGGCGGCTATTCGACCACGCAGGGCTTCATCGCGGAAGTCTCGGTCACGCAGAGCAATTTCCTCGGCCGCGGCGACTATATCCGCACGTCGATCTCCTATGGCCAGTACACCAGGGGCATCGAGCTCAATTATACCGAGCCGTTCTTCCTGGATAACCGCATCGCCGCGGGCTTCGACCTCTATTCGAAGATGTCCACGGCATCGAGCTACGCCTATTATTCGAACTGGGTCACCGGCGGCACGATCCGTTTCGGCATCCCGCTGACGGATGATCTGACGATCGCGCCGCGTTATACGCTGTACAATTCGCAGCTCACCATCCCGAATAACTCGAACGAGCCCTATGACGATTGTACGTCGCCGCTTTGGGTCACGCCGCCTTATGACGGCACCCCGGTTACGCCCTATAATAGCTGCTTGACCAATGGCGAAGCCTCGCTGGCGCTGAAACAGGCGCAGGGCAACTGGCTGACGTCGATGATCGGCTATACGCTGGCCTATAACACGCTCGACAACCCGCGCGATCCGCATCTCGGCATCCGCGCCGAGCTGAAGCAGGATTTCGCCGGTCTGGGCGGGAATTCGAACTTCCTGCGCACGACGGTCGACCTTCGTGGCTATCACGAGCTTTATTTCAACGATATCGTCGGCATGGCCCATCTGCAGGCCGGCGACCTGTTGAATACGGGCAGCCAGGATCTCCGCGTCGTCGACAACTTCAACCTCGGCCCGAGCCTGGTGCGCGGTTTCGCGCCGGGCGGCATCGGTCCGCGCGATATCACCAATTCGACGACCAACAACAACGGCAACGCGCTGGGCGGCACCAAATATTGGGGCGCCTCGGTCGAAGCCCAGTTCCCGATCTGGGGCCTGCCGAAGGATATCGGTCTGAAGGGCGCCGTCTATTTCGATGCGGGCAGCCTCTGGGATTACCAGGGCCTGACCAATTTCGGCACCTATCTCGGTTATTCGGCGGCTCAGGCGACGTCCTGTTCCTATATGAATAACTACACGCCGCAGGGCGCCTCGAAGGTGACGACCATGAATGGCTTCCCGGTGCAGCAGTCGCCCTGTATCGACGTCGGCAGCAACAATTCGATCGTTCGTTCGGCGGTCGGCCTGGGTCTGATCTGGGCTTCGCCGATGGGGCCGATCCGGTTCAACTATTCCTTCGTGCTGTCGAAAGCCAATACCGACATCACGCAGCAGTTCAGCTTCACCGGCGGCACGACATTCTGATCGTTTGACACGTGAATGCGAGGGCGCGGCCGCAAGCCGCGCCCTTTTCCTATGGTCGGACGCGGTGACGGACGTCATCGGCGCCGCGACGGGACGCGGCAACTCCCGGGGTCGATCGCGATCGGCATGAATCGCAACCAGCCTCGGCATTCTTTGTTTCCGCAGCGTTTCGCGAAAGGCCAAGGGCCGTTTTTCGTGCGCTGCTCTGGGGAAGCGTCGTCATGGAAGAAATCAAATTCTTTCGTCGCGCGGTCACGCCGACTCTCGCCGAAATCGTCGAATGGACCGGGGCGAAGCCTGCCGGCGACGTCGATCTGACTGCGACCATCCTCGACGTGGCGCCGCTCGACCGCGCCCGCCCGGGCGATCTGGTCTTTCTCGACAATCCGAAATATGCCGACCAGCTCGCGCAGACCAAGGCGACGGCCTGTCTGGTCGGCGAACGCAATGTCGAGCGCGTTCCTCAAGGCGTCGCCGCTTTGGTGGTCCGCGAGCCTTATCGCGCCTGCGCAGCGGTGACGGCGCGGCTCTATCCCGAGGCGGTGCGGCCCGGTTCGTGGTTCGACAGCCACGGCGTCTCGCCCGGCGCCAATGTCCATCCGCTGGCGCGGCTCGAACCCGATGTCGTGGTCGATCCCGGCGCGGTGATCGGACCCCATGCCGAAATCGGCGCCGGCGCGGTGATCGGCCCCAATGCGGTGATCGGCCCTCGGGTCCGGATCGGGCGCGACAGCGCCATCGGCGCCGGTGCGACCGTCTGCAATGCGCTGATCGGCGACCGGGTCATCATCCATCCCGGCGTCCGGATCGGGCAGGATGGTTTCGGCTTCGCGATGAGCCCGCGCGGCCATCAGAAAGTGCCGCAGGTCGGCCGCGTCATCATTCAGGACGATGTCGAGATCGGCGCGAACAGCACGATCGATCGTGGCGCCAATCGCGACACGATCATCGGCGAGGGCGCCAAGATCGATAATCTGGTCCAGATCGCCCATAATGTCGTGATCGGCCGTCATTGCGTGATCGTCAGCCAGGTCGGCATATCGGGATCGACCGTGCTCGGCGATTTTGTCGTCGCCGGCGGGCAGGCTGGCATCACCGGCCATTTGAACATCGGGATCGGCGCGCAGATCGGCGCGCAATCCGGCGTGATGGCGGATGTCGATCCGGGCGCCAAAGTCGGCGGTTCGCCCGCGCGTGACGCGCGCCTCTGGCTGAAGGGCGTGGCCCTTGTCGACAGGATGGCGAAAAGTCGCGGCAAGGCCCGCGAAGAGTAGAGTTTTGCGCTGGCTTTCGCCGCCAAAGTGGCGTTAAAGCGGGCGCAGGTTGTCACATTGCTCGATTTTCATGGAATGAGATATGTCTGACCAGGCTGGCACTTTGGAGACGATCGACATTCAGCGGCTCATGCAATTGTTGCCGCATCGCTATCCCTTTCTTCTGGTCGACCGGATCATTGAAGCGCGGGGCGACGAATTCGGAATCGGCCTCAAGAACGTCACCATCAACGAACCGCAATTCACCGGTCATTTTCCCGACCGCCCAGTCTTTCCCGGCGTGCTGCTGATCGAGGCCATGGCCCAGACGGCCGGCGCGCTTTGCGTCAATTCGCGCCTCGGCGGCGCCAAGCCGCCGCTGGTCTATTTCATGACCATCGACAAGGCGAAATTCCGCAAGCCGGTCGTGCCGGGCGATCGTGTGGAGTTCCACATGACCCGCATCGCCCAGCGACGCAACATCTGGTGGTATCAGGGCAAGGCGATGGTCGACGGCGCATTGGTCGCCGAGGCCGAAATCAGCGCCATGATCATCACCGACCAGGCTGACAAACAAGGCTGATCCATGTCCATTCATCCCACATCGATCGTCGAGGACGGCGCCCTGCTGGGCGACGGCGTCGAGATCGGTCCGTTCTGCCATATCGGCCCCAAGGTCAAGCTCGGCGACGGCGTCACGCTGAAATCGCATGCAGTCGTCAACGGCCACACCACAATCGGCGCGCGCACGCGCATCTATCCTTTCGCTTCGATCGGCTACGAACCGCAGGATCTAAAATACAGGGGCGAGGACACGACCCTGACGATCGGCGCGGATTGCGTGATCCGCGAAGGCGTGACGATGAACCCGGGCACGGTGACGGGGCGCTCGGCCACCGTCGTCGGCGATCGCTGCTTCTTCCTCGCCAATTCCCATGTCGGCCATGACAGCATCGTCGGCAATGATTGCGTCTTTTCGAACAATGTCATGATCGCCGGCCACGTCACCATCGACGATTGGGTGATCTGCGGCGGCGGTTCGGCCATCGTGCAATATGCCCGCATCGGCGCCCATTCCTTCGTCAGCGGCATGACCGGCATCGGCGCCGATCTGATTCCCTTCGGGCTGGCGTTCGGCAGCCGCGGCTTCCTGATGGGCCTCAATCTGGTCGGCCTGAAACGGCGCAACTTTAGCCGTGATGCGATCCACGATCTGCGGCGCGCCTATCGCGCCTTGTTCGCGCCCGAAGGCACATTGAAAGAGCGGGTCGAAGACGTCGCCGAGGAATTCGCCAACAATGCCGAAGTGATGATGATCGTCGACTTCATGCGCGCCAGCGGCGATCGCGCGCTTTGCATGCCGGAAATGGAGCGGCTGGCGTCGTGATCCAGCGGGTCGCGCTGATCTGCGGCAACGGAGCCTTTCCGCTTGTCGCCGCGCGCGCCGCGCGCCAGCGCGGGATCGATGTGTTCATCCTCGGCCTCAAGGGCATGGCCGCCGAGGACATCGCGGAATTTCCCCACATCTGGCTCGGCGTCGGGCAGCTCGGCGCCGCTTTCCGCGAGATCGCCGCGCGCGACATCAAGGATATCTGTCTGATCGGCGGGCTGGGGCGTCCGGAATTCGCCGATCTGCGGCCCGACTGGGGCGCGATCAAGCGGCTGCCCGAGATTTTTCGCCTGCTGAAAGGCGGCGACGATCACGCCCTCAAGGGCGTCATCCGGCTGTTCGAGGGCGAAGGCCTGCGCGTCATCGGCGTGGAAGACCTCGCGCCGGACCTGCTTGCCGCCGAGGGCGCCATGAACCGCGTGCCTTTCCCCGACGACCTGAAGGAAGACCTCGCCTTCGGCCATGACTGCCTCGGCGCGCTTTCGGCCTATGATTGCGGCCAGGCCCTGGTGCTGGCCCATCGCCGGATCATCGCCATCGAGGCCGCAGAGGGCACTGACGCCATGCTGCTCCGGGTGGCCGATCTGCGCGAGCGGGGACGCTGGCGCGCGAAGGGCCCGGCCGGGCTGCTGATCAAGGCGCCGAAGAAGGGCCAGGACCTCCGCGTCGACCTGCCGGCGATGGGGCCGGAGACCATCGCCTCGGCGGCCAAGGCGGGGCTGAAGGGCATTGCTGTCCAGGCCGGCCGCGTGCTGATCCTCGATCGCGCGGCCGTCGCCGCCCAGGCGGAAAAGGCCGGGCTGTTCCTGTTTGGCTTTACGCGGGAGACGGCGGCGTGAAGGTGTTCATGATCGCCGGCGAGCCTTCGGGCGACCTGCTCGGCCAGGGCCTGATCCGCGCCTTGCGCGCCCGCGCGCCCGGCGCAGCGATTTCCGGCGTCGGCGGCGACGCCATGACCGGCGAGGGCCTGCAGAGCCTGTTTCCGATGACGGAAATCTCGCTGATGGGCGTGCTGCCGGTGCTGGCCAATCTGCGCAATGTGCTGCGGCGGATCGACCAGACCGCCAAGGCGGTGATCACCGCGCGGCCCGACGTGCTGGTGCTGATCGACGCCCCGGATTTCAATCACCGCGTCGCGCGCCGCGTGCGCAAGCTGCTGCCCGACATGAAGATCGTCAATTATGTCGGGCCGACGGTCTGGGCTTGGCGGCCAGGGCGGGCGAAGAAAATGCGCGCCTATGTGGATCTGATCCTGGCGATCTTTCCGTTCGAGCCCGAGACCCATGTCCGGCTTGGCGGACCGCGCTGCGTCTATATCGGCCATCCATTGATTGAACGGCTGGCCGCGTTGCAAGGCGACGACGAGGCCAAAAAGACGGGGCCGATTCTCATCCTGCCCGGATCGCGCGCCTCGGTCGTGCAACGCATGGGCGAGGTGTTCGGCGACGCCATCGCCCGGTTCGACGCCGCGCATCCGGGGCATGACTATATCCTTCCGACCTCGCGCAGTGTCGCGGCGCGGGTGCGCGACATGATCGCGAGCTGGCGGGTGAAGCCGCGCGTCGTTGTCGAGGAAGACGA
>NZ_JAYSBG010000213.1:0-6221 GCF_041915505.1 Rhodoblastus sp.
CAGCAGGCCTTCGTTTTCCCGGCATGTCCGAAGTCACCGCAGAAATGATCGCCCGCGGGCGCTATGCCGACGGACGTTCTCCCGAACGCCGACGCATGGCCAATCGCATGCGCGAGGCCCGCGAGCGGCTGACCTCGTCCGGCGCGGGAAACATCATTTTCGACATCGAACTGCTGCGGCTCTATTGCGAGGGACGCAAGGGCGCGATCCTGCCGCAGTTCCTGCTCAGCATCGCGGTCGCCTCCATGACCACGCTGTGGGCGCCGGCGATCCTGGTCGGAATCTGGCTCGGCGGCGTGCTCAGCGCGCTCGCCTTCTGCTGGGCGCTGGCCAATCGCTTCCTGCTCCAGGACAATGCCGCGCAGAAGGCGCGCAACTGGCAGGCGCGCTTCGTCTGCGCCGAAGCCGCCAACGGCCTGGCCTGGTCCGCCTTCGCCTTGCTGATGAGCGGCGTGCCCGATCCCTGGGCGACGACCTATGTCATGGTCGTCTTCATGCTCGCGGCGGCGATCCATACGGTGGTGACCGCCTTCCTGCCGGCGGCGGTCTATGCCGCGCTCACCCCGGTCGCGTTCGCCATCGTACTCTATATGCGGCCGACCAGCCTTTACGGCCCGATCGCGCCGCTGACCTTGCTCGCCTGCGGCACCTTGTTCTATTTCGCGGTGCTGGCGCGGCGCATCTATTCTAGCCAGCTCGACACGCTCTCGATCCAGGCCGAAAAGGATTCGCTGATCGGCGAACTGGAGCAGGCCAAGGCCAATTCGGACGAGGCGCGGCGGCGCGCCGAGGAGGCGAGCCTCGCCAAATCGCGCTTCCTCGCCACGATGTCGCATGAATTGCGCACGCCGCTGAACGCCATTCTCGGCTTTTCCGAGGTGATGAAGAGCGAATTGTTCGGTCCGCACGCCATCGATGCCTATCGCGATTACTCCAACGACATCCACAACAGCGGCCAGCATCTGCTGATGCTCATCAACGAGATCCTCGATCTCTCCCGCGTCGAGGCCGGGCGTTACGAGCTGAAGGAAGAGGCGGTCTATCTGTCCGGCGTGATCGAGGATTGCCGCCATCTGCTGACCCTGCGCGCCAAGAAGCGCGGGGTGACGATGAGCGAAATCCTCGAGCCCAACATGCCGCGCATCTGGGCGGACGAACGAGCCGTGCGCCAGATCGCGCTCAATCTGATGACCAACGCCATCAAATTCACGCCGCAGGGCGGCCAGGTCACGATCAAGGCCGGCTGGACCATGGCGGGCGGGCAATATTTCTCGGTCAAGGACACCGGCCCCGGCATTCCGGAAGAGGAAATCCCGGTCATCATGTCCTCGTTCGGACGCGGCTCGATGGCGCAGAAAAACGCCGACGAAGGCAGCGGCCTCGGCCTGCCGATCGTCAAGGGGCTGGTGGAGCTGCACGGCGGCACCTTCACCTTGCGCTCCAAATTGCGCGAAGGCACCGAGGTCGTCGTGGTGTTCCCGCCGGAGCGCGTCATGTCGGCGCTGCCGCAGATCAATCCGGCCGGGCGCGCGCCGGAGACGCAGGGCGGACGCGGCGGCGGGCGCGGCGCGGCGTGAGGCCGGTCTTCGGGCGGCATTGACGCGGATCAATGAGAAATCGGGGCGCGCCGGCTTTAGTCGGCGGCAAAACCCCGAGGCGCCCATGATCGATTACCAAGCCTTTCAAGCCGCGACGGTCGCGACCGATCCCTTTCCGCATTTCGCCACGCGCGGCTTCCTGCCGCCGGCCGAAGTGGCCCGGGCCATAGCGGATTTCCCGAAGATCGACATGGGCGGCCTGTTCCTGCCGGAATTCGCGCCCTATGGCCCGGCTTTCGACCGCCTGCTCAAGGAACTGGAAGGTCCCGAGGTCCGCAAGGTCATGGAGCAGAAGCTCGATATCGACCTTGCCGGGCGCCCGACCATGGTCACGCTACGCAGCAATTGCCAGGCGCGCGACGGCCGCATCCACGCCGATTCGAAATTCAAGCTGGCGACCCTGCTGCTTTATCTGAACGAGGATTGGGTCGATCAGGGCGGCAAGCTGCGCGTGCTGCGCTCCGGAACCGATATCGAGGATTACGCCGGCGAGGTCGCGCCGGAAGGCGGGCTGGCCTTCTGCTTCCGCGTCCAGCCCAATTCCTGGCACGGCCACAAGCCCTTCGTCGGCCCGCGCCGCTACGTTATGATGAACTATTGCACAGACCAGCAGTCGCGCGACCAGGAACTCGCCCGCCACCGCATGTCCAACCGGGTCAAGAAGTTCAAGCGCCTGTTCGGAATCGGCCGCATTCCGCAGGCGGCATGACGCGCTTTTTTGCGATCATCGAATTCCTCATAAAATCCGCCACGCGTCGCCAGATGGGCGCTCCGCCGGCCTGCGGCGTTCGCTCGTGGCGAACGAAGTCTGACGCTTGGCCGAAACCAGCAAAGGGCGCGAGACGGCGGAGAGCGGACCAACGCTTTAATCGCTTTAACGCCGCAAGCGCCCTACGCCGCGGAGGCGGTTCGCGACATAAGCGCTGGCGCCGAGAATGACGAAGGCGGCGATGAGAATGAGGAGCATTCCGCTCAAAAACACCAATCCGAAGGCGAACATCATTCCCACGGCGAGCATCATCACCATGCCGCCAAGCGGACCGAGCCGGATGATTTTCACCGTGCCGCGCTCCCACGAATCATAAACGCGGCCGTCCGGCTGGTTCCCGCTGTCGGGGGGGAGGATTTCGACCTTGTGCATAGGAATCCTCTCTGGTTGCTGGGTCACTGTGTTTCTCCTTCCTCATAGGAATATATAAGTGCTGAAAAAGGCGCCAATTTGTGGGGCCAGCCGTCACGCCGGCAACGCCTCATTCGAGCCGAAGGCCGTCATTGAGAGCGGAGCGAAGCAATCCGTCTCGCGTGCAAGCCGCAGCGTTGACGACCGCCCGGAACGCTACAATCCCCAATTGAAATCACGGCTGCCACGACCACAGGGCTTTCGACCGTTCTGAAGTCAAGTTGCATCGACAGGTTGCGGCGGTGAGCGGTCCTTAAGAATTTTACTATAATTGACACCGATCTAGCGGGACTTGCCATTATCCGCCTTAAACACCGCCAATTTTTAATAAGATACATATATGATATTCGCTTAACCGAACTGTTAGCACTGCACTGGAGAATGGTAATGTCTATTCTTGGCGCTCCCGGATTCATGACGCAGAGAGAGCGGCTCATCACCGATTATACGACCTTTAAGCTTAGGCAGCATGCCTTGCGATGTGGAGCTCGCATCCTTCTTAATCCTCCAGAGATCGATGAATTCGGCTATGATATTACAATCGAAGAGGGGTTTAACTACCTTCCTGTCCAGCTTAAGACGAAACTTGTGAAATCATCAACAGATTCGTGGAGTATTTTAGCAAACTTTTTCACGCCGTCATTTTACGATATGCGCGATTTTGATTGTACTGTAAACGACATTAACATCGGCTCACATGGCGGCGGTGGCGCGGTCATATTGCAAGAGTTCGATGAAGACGTTCTCGATGGCTTAGATGATAAGGTTTCATACTTTTATTGTGATGTATTCTATATTCTCGCCATCGCTAAGGGCTTTTGGCAGGCAACGGGGTTTTCACGCGATCAGGCAATTAAACTTTTGAAAGAAGTTCAAAATACCCCAGCAGCAGAACGATTTAAGCTTCCGCGTGCGGCATTTATACCTGTATCGACGCCCGGGGTCATTCTTAAGTGGAGGGCTCATGTAGGTAGAAACAGCAACTATATGAGTGTGCACTTATTTGATAAGTCGTCTAAGGTATCAGAGACTGGCACCTATAATATATCAAAGCTTCTGCAGCTTGAGCTTTCAGAGTTCATCCCAGAAAATAATACGATGAATTTTAAGCTTTATAGAACGTCACTCGACAATTGAATAACTAGCTCCATGTTCTAATGTTGTTGTGCGTCTGCGTCGTCTCAGAAAATCTTCTCTGACATGCGACGTGTTAAATTGTTAGGCGACTGATTCGAGCCGAACGCAACCATCCCACGTGGGCGGGGGTGGCCGATTGCCGCTACCAATCGGCCCCATAAAACACGAACGGCGCTTCACGGGTCCTTGTCGTCCACGCCGGCCGAGGCGAAGGTCGCCATGTCCTGGTGGCAGGCGAGCGCGGCCTTGACGACGCCGATCGCCAGCGCCGCGCCCGAGCCTTCGCCGAGCCTCATGCCGAGGTCGAGCAGCGGCTTCTTGCCTAGTTTTTCGAGCACTTTGGCGTGGGCGCCCTCGGCCGACACATGGCCGGCGAGGCAATGGTCGAGGGTCGCCGGATCCAGCGCATGCAGGATCGCCGCCGCCGCGCAGACGACATAGCCGTCGAGCAGGACCGGCGTGCGCTCCATCCGCGCCGCGAGAATGGCGCCGGCCATGGCCGCGACCTCGCGCCCGCCGAGTCGGCGCAGCACTTCGAACGGATCGTCGAGATCGTCCTTGTGCAGGGCGATCGCGCGGCGCACGGCGTCGGCCTTGCGCTTCAGGCCCTCGTCGTTGAGGCCGGTGCCGCGCCCCACCCAGTCCTCGGCCTCGCCGCCGTAAAGGGCGTGATAGATCGCGGCGGCGATGGTGGTGTTGCCGATGCCCATTTCGCCGAGCGCCAGCAAATCCGCGCCGCCGGCGATCGCCTCCATGCCATAGGCGAGCGTCGCGGCGCATTCGCGCGCCTCCATGGCGGGGGCTTCGGTAATGTCCTTGGTCGGCAGGTTCAACGCCAGTTCGAACACTTTCAGTCCGGCGCCATTGACCGCGCAGATCTGGTTGACCGCCGCGCCGCCGGATGAAAAATTCTTCAGCATCTGGGCGGTGACGCTGGCCGGATAAGGCGAGACGCCCTGGGCGACGACGCCGTGATTGGCCGCGAACACCACCACCGTCGGCCGGTCCAGCGTCGGCTCGGCGCGGTCCTGCCAAGCGGCGAGCCATTCGACGATCTCCTCCAGCCGTCCCAGCGCGCCCGGCGGCTTGGTCAGCTGCGCGTCGCGGGCGCGCACGGCGGCGACCGCTTTGGCGGAAGCCGTCGGCATTTGCGCGATCAGGGCGCGGATGGCGTCGAAGGGATGGTCGGCGGAGGCGTCGGTCTGCATTGTCATTCTTGCCAATTGGTCTTGCCGCGCAAGGCGGCTCGCTGCGGAAGCGTGCTGCGCGATCACGCGCTAGATCATTTCGCGGGAAAGTAAAGGGGCGGCCCGTAAGCCGCCCCGCATTCCGATCCGATTTCTCAGGAAAAGCGGGCCTTGCCGCTCATGCGACCTTTTCGCGCAGCGCGCGCGGCAGCGGGAAGGACACGTCCTCGGTCGCCGTCGTGATCGTATCGATCACCAGTTCGAATTTCTCGGCCAAGGCGTCGAGAATTTCCTCGACCAGCACTTCCGGCGCCGAAGCGCCGGCCGTGACGCCGAGAGAAACCACGCCGTCGAGCTGCGTCCAGTCGATATCGGCGGCGCGCAGCACCAATTGGGCGCGGCGGCAGCCATTGCGCTCGGCCACTTCCTTCAGACGCTGCGAATTGGAGGAATTGGGCGAGCCGACCACGATGAAGGCGTCGACCTTGTGGGCGATCTCCTTCACCGCTTCCTGGCGGTTGGTGGTGGCGTAGCAGATGTCCTGCTTGTGCGGCCCGACGATATGCGGATATTTCGCCTTCAGCGCATTGACCACTTCGGCCATGTCGTCGACCGAAAGCGTGGTCTGCGTGACATAGGCGACCGGCTCATCGGCGGCGAAGCTCAGCGAGGCGACATCGTCCGGGCTCTCGACCAGCACCACGGCGCCTTCCGGCAATTGCCCCATCGTGCCGATGACTTCGGTATGGCCCCGGTGCCCGACCAGCACTACCTTGCGGCCGCGCCGGTAATGGATTTCCGCCTCGCGATGGACCTTGGTGACGAGCGGGCAGGTGGCGTCGATCGCCAGCAGGTTACGCTCGCCGGCTTCGACCGGCACGGATTTCGGCACGCCATGGGCCGAGAACACCACCGGCGCCTTGTCGTCCGGCACTTCGTCCAGCTCCTCGACGAAAATGGCGCCCTTGCGCTTGAGGCCCTCGACCACATAACGGTTATGCACGATTTCGTGGCGCACATAGACCGGGGCGCCGAATTTGCGCAAAGCGTGTTCGACAATGTCGATCGCGCGCACGACGCCGGCGCAGAAGCCGCGCGGCGCGCAAAGAAACACGTTCA
>NZ_JAYSBG010000214.1:0-6216 GCF_041915505.1 Rhodoblastus sp.
TCACAAATCATTGTTCTGGAAGAATACATGCGCATTCACGCCGTGACCGCGATCGATTCCGCGAGGCGGCGCCATTCTTCCTGGTCCTGTATCATCGCGCCGCGCGTCGTCGCCTCGACGAGCTGCATTTCGGCCAGGCGGGCGACTTTCCGGCGCACGGTCTCCTTCGGAATGCCGAGGAGTTCCGCCAGATCGAGGCAGGTCACCGGCCGTAACGCGACGCCATGGCTATTGGGAACGAGTCCCAGATGACCGAGGGCGACAAAGATCAGAACCTCGTCGGCGGTCATCCGGTGACGCGCGCGCGTCTCGCCAAAGGCGCGCAGCACCCTTCCCACGCGCTGCGAAAGCAGGCTCAGCTCGCAGGGCTGCTTATTGATCATCGCCCGGACGGAGACTTGCGACATTGGGATGCGCCCGTTCGGTTGCCGTCATGTCTTGGCGGTGGATTTGCTTTTTGCGACGCCGCCGGCAGAGAAATGTTTGCCAGGGACTTCGCGGATGATGATGCGGATCGACTCCAGCGGCGCGTCGACCGCCTCGTGAATCGCCTGCGCGACCTTGGCGTGCAGACGCTCCTTGGCTTCGTCGGAACGGCCTTCGATCAATGTGATTTCAACGACGGGCATGGATCACTCCGCGACGCGGATGGAGACGGAACCGAGTTTCTGGATGGTCGTGCGGATGTGCTGTCCGACGCTCAGCGCGTGCGCGGCGGTTGCGCCGCCGGCCAGCACGATCCAGCCGGCTTTGAGGCCGCCGATCGGGGCGGCGGCGCGGGCGGCCGCGACCAGCGAGCGGATCGGATGGCCGAGGATCGCGGCGGTGGAGCCGATCTGGACGGCGCGGCCGTCGACTTCGAGCGCGATGCCGAGATTGGAAAAATCCTGATCCGGCTTGTTCCAATTGCCGACCACGAAGCCCGACGAGGAGGAGTTATCGGCGATGACATCCGGCAGCGCGAATTTGAAATCGCGATAGCGCGAATCGATGATCTCCATCGCCGGGGCGATGGCCTCCACCGCGCTGAGCGCCTCGGCCGGCGAGACCTCGCCGGAGAGATCGCGCTTCATCAGGAAGGCGAGTTCCGGTTCGATGCGCGGATGGACGTAGCGCTTCTTGGAAAGCGATCCGCCCTCCTCCAGCCGCATGGCGTCGGTGAGCCGGCCCCAGATCACTTCATCTACGCCGACCTGCGCCATTTTCGCGCGCGAGGTCAGGCCCATTTTCACGCCGGCGAGTTTTTCGCCGCGCGCGAAACGGCGCTCGATCGAGAGCGCCTGAATGGCGTAAGCCTCCTCGACGCCGAGCGGCGCGCTTTCGGTGAATTGCGGAATGGCCTGCGCGGTGCGCGCGGCCTCGTCGACGATTTCGGCGAACTGGACGAGAGAGCTCATTGCGCCGCCTCCGCGCCACGCTGTTTCAGAATATCGAGGGCGACATCGACGATCATGTCCTCCTGGCCGCCGACCATACGGCGCTTGCCGAGTTCGGTGAGGATGTCGCGGGTGTCGACGCCATAGAGTTTCGACGCGTTTTCGGCATGGCGCAGGAAGCTCGAATAGACGCCGGCATAGCCGAGCGACAGGCTCTCGCGATCGACCCGGACGGGTCTGTCCTGCAACGGCCGCACCAGATCATCCGCCGCGTCCATCAGCATGTGCAGGTCGCAGCCGGTTTCGATCCCCATCCGGTCGAGCACGGCGATCAGGGCTTCGAGCGGCGCGTTGCCGGCGCCCGCGCCCATGCCGGCGAGCGAGGCGTCGACGCGCACCGCGCCGGCCTCAATCCCCGCCACCGCATTGGCCACGCCCAACGTCAGATTGTGATGGGTGTGGACGCCGATTTCCGTTTCCGGCTTCAACGCCGCGCGCACAGCTTTCACGCGCTCGGCATATTGGCTCGGCAGAAGCGCGCCAGCCGAATCCGTCACATAGACGCATTCCGCGCCGTAGGATTCCATCAGCAGCGCCTGCTCGACCAGCTTCTCGACCGGCGCCATATGCGCCATCATCAAAAAGCCGACCGTGTCCATGCCGAGCTTGCGGCCGGCCTCGATATGCTGGCGCGAGACGTCGGCCTCGGTGCAATGGGTCGCCACGCGCACGCTGCGCGCGCCGGCGTCATAGACCCGCTTGAGATCGTGCACGGTGCCGATGCCCGGCAGCAGCAGCACCGTCACGCGCGAGAACGTGCATTCCTCGGCGACGGCGGAAATCCATTCGGAATCGTCATGGGCGCCGAAGCCGTAATTGAAGGTCGAGCCAGTGATGCCGTCGCCGTGCGAAATCTCAATCGCGTCGACATGGGCGCGGTCGAGCGCGCGGGCGATGGCGCGCACATCATCCAGGCTGTAGGAATGACGGATGGAATGCATGCCGTCGCGCAAGGTGACGTCCTGGACGTAGAGCTTGTCCTTGTTGATGCGGGCCATCACGCGGCCTCCTTCCGAAGTTGCTTGGCGGCCCAATGGTCGGCGGAGACCAAAGCGGCGGAGGTCATGATGTCGAGATTGCCGGCATAGGCCGGCAAATAATGCGCCGCGCCCTCGACCTCGAGCATGATCGTGGTCTTGAGGCCGCTCGCGAGGCCGACGCCGGGAATGCGCACCGGCGCATTGTCGCCGATGTTCTCGAACTGCACCTTCTGCTTCAGGCGATAGCCCGGCACATATTTTTGCACCGTGGCGACCATGTCCTGCACCGATTTCTCGATGGCTTCGCGCGAGCCGCCCTGCGACAGGGTGAACACCGTGTCGCGCATGATCAGCGGCGGTTCGGCGGGGTTGAGGATGATGATCGCCTTGCCGCGCTCGGCGCCGCCGAGCTTGCAGATGGCGTTCGAGGTGGTCTCGGTGAACTCGTCGATATTGGCGCGCGTGCCGGGGCCGGCCGACTTCGACGAGATCGAGGCGACGATCTCGCCCCAGATCACCCGGTCGGTCGCGCGGCGCACGGCGTGGACCATCGGGATCGTCGCCTGGCCGCCGCAGGTGACCATGTTGATATTGGGCTCGTCGATATTGGCGTCGCCATTGATCGCCGGAATGGTGAAGGGACCAATCGCTGCGGGAGTCAGGTCGATCACCTTCTTGCCGTCCTTCTGCAGGATGGCGTTGTTGTGGATATGGGCGCCCGCCGAGGTCGCGTCGAACACGACCTTGATGTCCGCGTAATTCGGCAGCTTGCGCAGGCCCTCGATCCCCTCGTGCGTTGTCGGCACGCCAAGCCGCGCCGCGCGCGCGAGACCGTCGGACTTGGGGTCGATGCCGACCATCGCGCCCATTTCCAGATTGTCGGACATGCGCATGATCTTGATCATCAGGTCCGTGCCGATATTGCCCGAACCGATGATCGCGCAGGAAATTTTCGCCATTGCTTACTCCTTCGCGAAAGCCGCGCGCACGGAGCCGAGGCCCTCGATCCGCGCTTCGAACACATCGCCCCATTTGACCGGCGCCATCGGACCAAGCGCGCCCGACAGCACGGTGTCGCCCGCCTTGAGCGGCCGCCCGACCCGGGCCATGGTCTTGGCCAGCCACAGCATCGCCGACAAGGGATCGCCCAAACAAGCCGCGCCGGCGCCTACCGAGACCGGCTCGCCCGCGCTTTCCATCACCATGCCGGCGGCGCGCAGGTCGAGATGCTGGAGCTTTCGGGGCGTCGCGCCGAGCACATAGAGGCCGGAAGAGGCGTTGTCGGCGATGGTGTCGAGAATGCCGATCTTCCAGTCCGCAATGCGCGAATCCACCACTTCGATCGCCGGCAGAGCGAAGGCCACCGCGCGGATCACGTCCGCAATCGTGAGGCGCTCCTGATCGAGATCGCGCTCGAGCACGAAGGCGACTTCCGCCTCCACTTTCGGTTGGATCAGCTGCTTGCGGGACATCTCCCAGCCGTCGGGAACCGCCATATCGTCGAACAACATGCCGTAATCGGGCTGATCGACGCCGAGCTGCTTTTGTACCGCGAGCGAGGTCAGGCCGATCTTGCGGCCGACCAGACGACGCCCCGCGTCAAGCCCGCGCTGCGTGTTGATCTCCTGCGCCGCATAGGCAAGATCGAGCGCGCCCTCCGGCAAGAGATCGCGCACCGGCGCGCAAGGCTTGCCGAGGCGATGCGCTTCAAAGAGCTTGTCCGCGACCTGTGTTATCGCTTGGTCCGACACAATGGCGTCCTTCCTGACTGGTTCAAATTGCTGCTGTCAAAGCTTGACGCAGACGTTGGTGAGTTCGGTGTAGAACTCGAGCGAATGGACGCCGCCCTCGCGGCCGATGCCCGACTGTTTGGCGCCGCCGAAAGCGGTGCGCAGGTCGCGCAGGAACCAGGAATTCACCCAGCAGATGCCGACATCGAGCTGCGAGGCGACGCGATGGGCGCGGGAGACATTCTCCGTCCAGACCGCCGCCGCCAGCCCATAGGGCGTCGCATTGGCGAGCTTCACCGCCTCTTCCTCCGTGTCGAACGGACGGATGTGGCAGCAGGGGCCGAAGATCTCCTCGTTGATGACACGGGCGTCGTCCTTGAGGCCGGTCCAGATGGTCGGCTGCACCCAGGCGCCGTTGGCCAGATCGCCGGGCATGTCGGGCTTGCCGCCGCCGGTGACAAGCGTCGCGCCTTCGTCCAGCGCCAGCTTGTAATAGGACAGCACCTTGCCGCGATGTTCCTGGCTGATCAGCGGGCCGAGATTGGTCGCGCCGTCTTCGGGGCGGCCCAGCTTGAGCGCTTCCGCTCCGGCCTTCATGCGGGCGACGAAGGCGTCGAAGACCGGCCGCTCGACATAGATGCGCTCGGTGCCGAGACACACTTGGCCGCAATTGGCGAAGGCCGAGCGCAACGAGCCCTCGACCGCCTTGTCGAGATCGCAATCGGCGAAAACCAGCGCGGGATTCTTGCCGCCGAGTTCAAAGGACACCTGGCGGATGCCATGCGCCGCCTGGCGCATGATCGCCTCGCCGGTGCGAGTCTCGCCGGTGAAGGTGACGCCATTGACGAGCGGATGCTGGGTCAGGAATTCGCCAGCCGAATTGGGGCCGAGGCCGTGGACGACATTATAGACGCCCTTCGGCACGCCGACCTTGTTCATCACCTCGCCGAGCAAAGTCGCGGTCAGCGGCGTCTCTTCGGAGGGCTTGACGACCACCGTATTGCCGCAGGCGAGCGCCGGGCCGACCTTCCAGGTCATCAGCAGCAGCGGCAGGTTCCACGGCGAGATCACCGCGATCACGCCCTTGGGCCGGCGCAAGCCGTAATTGACCGCGTTCCGGCCGTCCGGCGTTTCGAGAACGAAGGTCTCGGTCGCAATATTGCGCACGGTCTCGGCGAACATCTTGAAGTTCGCGGCGCCGCGCGGAATGTCGATATGCGAGGCGAGATTATAGGGCTTGCCGGTGTCGAGACATTCGGCGGCCAGAAAGTCATCGAAGCGATTGTTGATCTCGTCGGCCACCGCCGCCAGCAGATCGGTGCGCTGCGGCACGGTCAGCTGGCCCCACGGGCCGTCAAGCGCCCCGCGGGCGGCATGGACCGCCGCGTCGACCTCCGCCTTGCCGCCTTCCGGCACCCGGCCGATCACGCTGTTGTCGAGCGGCGAATGGTTCTCCCAACCCTTGCCCGTCGCCCCTTGCGTGAACTCCCCATTAATGAAATGCGCAGCATCCCGCCGCGCCGTCTCAACGCCAACATGAGCCGTCTTGTGCAAGGCCTGAACCGACATTCGCCCTCTCCTCGATCCTTCGCGTGACGCCCGCCCGGTCGCGGGCGCCGCGTTTTGAGTCTTGTGCCATAAAAAATATCGATAGAAAATATTATTATCGATATTAATTTTCGAACGAAGGGCTCAGCCGAGACCCAAAGCCGTCAGAGCAGCGCGCGCGCAGGCCCGGTCGTCATCCTCCGATCCGCCCGACACCCCAATTCCGCCAATGACTTCGCCATCCTGGACGATCGGCAGACCGCCGCCGAACAGAACCACGCCGGGCCTGCGCGCTATGCCTTGGTGCAAGGTCGAATTTGCGCTCAAGGCGTCGCTCAGGACGTCGGTCGCGACGCCGAACACAGCCGCCGTATAGGCCTTGTCTGTCGCAATGCCGATCGAGGCCTTGAAGGCCCCATCGGCGCGCAACAGCGCGACCAGATCGCCGCTGGAATCGACGACGGCGGCCACCACCGCCTTGTCCGCGGCCCCGGCATGGGCCACGGCCGCCTCCACCGCGGC
>NZ_JAYSBG010000215.1:0-6171 GCF_041915505.1 Rhodoblastus sp.
AATCGACCTCCTCGTGTTACTTGTCGGATTGACGGGATTGGGCGCAGTCGCATGGTTGTCGGAATGGCGGAAAAGGCTCGCCGTGGCGCGCGCGCAGCGCCTGGCCTCGGCCTGAGCCTGGCCTGCCGGGTTCTGGTCTTTCTTCTGGGCTGGCAAGTCGCCTGCGCGCCCGCGATGGCGCAGGACGGCGCCCGGCCGGGCCAGTCCTGCGAGGCGCCCGCGGAATCGCTCGCCGCGCCCGCTCCGCTGCCCCGCGTCGCCGCCGCCCTGAAGAAAAGCGAAAAGCTCAATATCCTCATCATCGGCTCGCCGATCGGGCTGGCCAGAAGCCAGAGCAAATCCTATCCCGTCGCTTTGGAATCCCTGCTGGAGCGCGCCCTGACCGGCGTGGACGTGGTGATCGTCAACCGGCCGGTCTCGGGCGAGATCGTCGCCACCGCCGCCGAGCGCATGCGGACCGAAGTCGCCTTGGCGCGGCCGGACCTGCTGATCTGGCAGGTCGGGGCCAATGACGCGCTGCAGAACGTCTCGCCCGTCGAATATGAAGAACATCTGCGCGAGGGCGTGCGCTGGGCCAAGGAAAACGGCCTGGACGTGCTTCTCGTCGGCTTCGAGGCCAATCCCTGGCTGCACGAGGACCGCGAGGCCGAGGCCATACGCGCGGCGACGCTGCGCGTGGCGCAGGCGGAAAACGTGCTTTACCTGCGCCGTTACGAGGCGATGCAATTCGCGGCGCGGGCGCGGGGCCGCGCCGAACAGGGCGACCGGCCCTTCTCGGCCGATGTCGGCTATGACTGCCTCGCCGAACAGGTCGCCCAGGCGCTGGTGGCCAATATGGTGCTGCGCCGCACCCGCCCCGGCGTCGTCGACCCCTGAAGCCAGGACCCATGACTCAATCGGCTACCATCGCTTTCCTCACCGAGGCCCTCGCGCGCGAGGCCGGCGCCCCTGTCGAGCGCAAGGAGACCCATGTCTCGCTGATCTTCCTCGCCGGCGATCTGGTGTTCAAGCTCAAGCGCGCGATCGCCTTTCCCTATCTGGATTTCTCCAAGGCCCGGCTGCGCGAAAAGGCCTGCCGCGCGGAACTGGCGCTCAATTCCCGCGCCGCCCCCGGCCTTTATCTCGGCGTGCGTCGGATCACGCGGGAGCCGGACGGGCTGGCCTTCGACAGTCCCGGCCGTCTGGTCGACTGCATTGTCGTCATGCGCCGATTCGAGGAATCCGGCCTGTTCGACATTATGGCGCGCGAGGGCCGGCTGGCGCCGCGCCAGATCGAGGCTTTAGCCGAGACCATCGCCAGCTTCCACGCCAACGCGCAAAGATTCGACGAGCCGCAGGGCGCCGCCGCCTTCGCCCATCTGCTCGATCTCAACGAAATGTCCTTCGCGCGGGACGACGTTTTTCCGCGCGAAGACGTCGACCGGGTCAACGGCCTGTTCCGCGCGGAGCTGCAGCGCATCGCGCCTCTGCTCGACGCACGCGCGGCGAGCGGCTTCGTGCGGCTGTGCCACGGCGACCTCTATCTGCGCAATATCTGCTGGTTCGAGGGGCGGCCGACTCTGTTCGACTGCATCGAATTCGACCCCCGGCTGGCGCGGATCGACGTGCTCTACGACGTCGCCTTCACCTTGATGGACCTTTGGCTGTGCGGCCGGCGCGACCTCGCCAACCTGCTGTTCAACCGCTATGTCAGCGCCTTCTCGCGCACGCTGCGGGACATGCCGGCCAAGACCCGCGACGGCTACGCCGCCCTGCCCTTCTTCATGGCCCTGCGGGCGGCGATCCGCGCCCATATCGCCGCCGCCCAGGCCCATTCCGGCGACCGCGACAAGGACGAGGCGCTGACGCGCGAGGCCCACGCCTATTTCGCCCTGGCCGAAAAGCTGCTGGCGCCGCGCCCCAACGCCATTGTCGCTATCGGCGGCCTCAGCGGCTCGGGCAAATCGACCCTCGCCGCCGCGATCGCGGGTGAGATCGGACCGCCGCCGGGCGCCCGCACGCTGAATTCGGATCGCACGCGCAAGGCCATGCATCGCATAAGGCCGACGGATAAACTGCCGCCAGAAGCCTATGAACTCAATATCACGGCCGCCGTCTATCTCCGCCTGCTGTCGCGCGCGATGGACGCTTTCGGCCAGGGCCGCTCCGTCATTCTCGACGCGGTTTATTCGACCCCGGAGGAGCGCGACGCGGTCGCCAAACTGGCGCGCGAATGCGGCGCGCCTTTCGTCGGCCTGTGGCTGGAGGCGCCGTCCGATCTGTTGCGGCGGCGGGTGCGCGAGCGGCCGAAGGGCGTCTCGGACGCCGATCTCGGCGTGCTGGAGGCGCAACTCCACCGCGACACCGGCAAGGTCGACTGGATCAGCCTCGATTCCGCCTTGCCCGACCTGCCCGAACGCGCCTTGAAAATCGTCCGCGCGGCGCTCGCCGAGCGGCCCTGAGCCTGCAAAAGCCAAAGGGCGTTTTGGGTCCGGTTTTCGCTCTGGATGGCGGGCTGGTTTTGTGGTCTAATTATTTTACCTTAGCCGGAGCGACAGGCTCCGAAGTCAAGCGGACTCGGCGCGCCCGCCGGAATTGCGCCACGCCAGGCAGACAGGACGCCTCATGGATCCCCTGCGCACGCCCAAGCTCGCCGATGCGCTCGCCGAACATCTCGAACAATTGATTCTCGAGGGCGCGCTCAGGCCGGGCGAAAAACTCGCGCCCGAGCGCGAACTGGCGGCCAAGCTCGAAGTCTCCCGCCCCTCTTTGCGCGAGGCGCTCGACAAATTGCACGCGCGCGGGCTGATCGAGACCAATAAGGCGGGCAATTTCGTCAGCCGGTTCCTGACGCCGATGACCGATCCGCTGACCTCCTTGTTCCAGTCGAGCGACCAGGCGCTGAACGATTATCTCGAATATCGCTGCCTGATCGAAGGCGAAGCGGCCCGGCTCGCCGCCTCGCGCGCCACCGACGTCGAACGCGAGGCCATCGCGCGCTGCCTGGAAAAGCTGCGCGACGCCCATGAGGCCAGCGATATCGCCATGGAAGCCGAGATCGACGCCGAATTGCACATGCTGATTTACGAGGCGACCCATAATCTGGTGCTGCTGCATGTGATGCGCGCCTTTTACGAAATGCTGCGCAGCGACGCCTTCTACAACCGGCGGCAGCTCTATAACCAGCCGGGCTCGCGCAACGAATTGCTCGACCAGCATTTCGCCATCGCCGAGGCGATCCTCGCCCGCGACCCCGAGGGCGCGGCCGCCGCCGCCGCCGCCCATATCACCGGCATCGCCAAGACCCTGCATGAAATGCGCGACGAACAGACCCGGATGGCTCGGGCGCTGCGCCGGATGGGCCGCTCGGAGCTGCTCGCGCGCCCGAATGAATGATCTTTGGTAAAATCATTTGACCACGAAAAATTCCTCGTTATAAAGTCGCCTTGACCTTGCAGAAGGGGCTTAGGCCGATGCCGGAACGTGGGAATGCCCAGCTCTCGCCGCGTGTCGGCCTTTTCGTGACCTGTCTGGTCGATTCCGTCCGGCCCAATGTCGGCTTCGCCGCGGTCGAACTGCTGAAAGCCGCCGGCTGCGCGGTCGAGATCCCGCTCGCCCAGACCTGCTGCGGCCAACCGGCCTTCAATAGCGGCGCCGACGCCGCGACCCGCCCGATCGCCCGGTCCGTCATCGAAACCTTCGAGCCTTATGATTATCTGGTCGCGCCCTCGGGCTCCTGCGCCGGCATGATCAAGGCGCATTATCCCGAACTTTTCGCCGACGACCCCGCCTGGCTTACGCGCGCCCGGGCGCTCGCCGCCAAGACCTATGAATTGCTGGGCTTCCTGGTCGATGTGCGCGGCTTCCGGCCGCAGAATGTCGTCTGCAAGGCCAGCGCGACCTATCACGATTCCTGTTCCGGCCTGCGCGAACTCGGCGTGAAGGCCCAGCCGCGCGCGCTCCTGTCGGCCGTGGAGGGGCTGGAGCTGCGCCCGCTGGAGGGCGAGGAAACCTGCTGCGGGTTCGGCGGGACGTTCTGTGTGAAATATTCTGATATTTCCAACGCCATCGTCGGGGAAAAGGCCGGCAATGTCGTCGCGACCGGAGCGGACATGCTGCTCGGCGGCGATCTCGGCTGTCTGCTGAACATGGCCGGCAAATTGAGCCGCGAGGGCGCCAGGACGCGCGTCTTCCACACGGCGGAAATCCTGGCCGGCCGGGCGCAAAAAGCCATTGGCGAGGAGGCGTGATGACGGCCGAGCCCCACATCGCCGCCGGGACGTTCCACGACCGCGTCGAAAAGGCGCTGGGCAGCGCCCAATTGAAGGTCGCGCTGGAGCGTACCACCGGCAATGCCCGCCGCAAGCGCGCCGCCGCCGTCGCGGCCTGGCCCGATTTCGTGGGCGCGCGCCTCGCCGCCGCCGCGATCAAGGACCACGCCATCGCCAATATGGCCTATTACCTCGAAATGTTCGAGCGTAACGCGCTCGCCTCGGGGGCCCGGGTCCATTGGGCGCGGGATCCCGACGAGGCCTGCCGGATCGTGGTCGACCTGTGCAAGGCGGCGGGCGCCAAAAGCGTGACGCGCTCGAAAAGCATGTTGGGCGAGGAGATCGGCCTGCCCCATGCGCTGGCCGATGCCGGCATCCGCCGCGTCGAAACCGATCTCGCCGAACATATCATCCAGCTTGCCGGCGAGACGCCCTCCCATATCATCTGGCCGGCCGCCCATCGCACCCGCGAGGACGTCGCCGAATTGTTCGACAAGTTCCATCGCGAGAAGCCGCCGGCCCATGACGTCGAGAGCATGGTCGGCTCGGCGCGCAAGGAATTGCGCGAGGATTTCTTCGCGGCGGACGTCGGCATTTCCGGCGCCAATTTCCTGGTCGCCGACACCGGCGCGATCTGCACCATCACCAATGAGGGCAATGCCGAACTGACCACGACGCCGCCGCGCGTCCATATCGTGACGGCGGGCATCGAAAAGATCGTGGCCAATACCGAGCACGCGCTGCAATTGACGCGGTTGCTGGTGCGCTCGGCGACCGGCGCGGACCTGACTCAATACACCACCTTCCATTGCGGCCCGAAACGTCCGGGCGACCGCGACGGGCCGGAGGAATTCCATATCGTGCTGGTCGATCACGACCGCACGAAAATGCTCGCCGAAATCCCGGAAATGCTGCGCTGCGTGCGCTGCGGAGCCTGCCTCAATCATTGCGTGGTCTATCGCGCCATCGGCGGCCACGCTTATGGCGGGGCCTATCCCGGCCCGATGGGCTCGGTGCTGACTCCGGTGTTCGACGGGTTGGAACAGACGCGCGACCTGCCCAGCGCCTGCACGCTCAACGGCCAGTGCCGGCAGGTCTGCCCAGTGGACATTCCGCTGCCGACCATGCTGCGGCGCTGGCGCGAAATCAGTTGGCGCGCCGGCTACGAGCCCAGGACCATGCGCGCGGCCATCGGGCTATGGGCCTTTTTCGCCGCGCGGCCGGAGCTTTACCGGCTGGCGCAGTCCGTCGCCTTGCCCGTGATGCGGCTGTTCGCGCGGGGCGGGTGGATTTCGTCAATGCCGCTCGCCTCGGGCTGGACGGCGGCGCGCGACCTCCCCAAGCCCCCAGGGCAAAGTTTCCTGACCACGATCCGGAAAGGCGGACAGTCATGAGCCCGAGGGAGAGCGCGCGGGAGGCGATTTTCGCCGCGATCCGCAAGGCGCGGCCGGAAGATGCAGCGCCATCGGCGATCGTCGCCGAAGCGCAGGCCTGTTCCGAGACAATGAAGCGCTCCTTGCCACCGCAGGAGGCGAACGATCTCGCGGGCCTGTTCGTCGCGCGCGCCGGCGCCGAAAAGGTCGGCGCCACGCTGGAGCGCGTCGCTACGCTCGCCGATCTGCCCGGCGTCGTGGCGCGTTATATCGCGGCCAATGGCCTCGCGCAGGAATTCGCCTTGCAGCCCGATGCGCGTCTCGAACAGCTCGGCTGGGGCGATCTTCGCCCGGACGCGCCGCTGCGTCGCGACACCGCTCTGGCGGTTGGCATCGCGCTGTGTGGCGTGGCCGAGACGGGCTCGCTGGTGTTCCATTCCGCTCCTGAGGCGCCGACTTTGTTCGGCTTCCTGCCCTTGCATCATCTCGTCGCGCTCGACGCGCAAACGCTGCTGCCGCGCATGGAAGACTATGCCGATTTCGCCAAG
>NZ_JAYSBG010000216.1:0-6156 GCF_041915505.1 Rhodoblastus sp.
GGGCCGCCGCTGAGCGACATCCGGTAGTGAGCGTGGTCGCGCAGCCAATGCGAAATATAGAATTGCGTCAGCCAGCGCCGCCAGCGGATGACGAGATAGGAGCTGACGACATATTCGATCACCAGGCTGCCGATCAGGATGAACACCCAGGGCATGAACACCCAGAACAATTGACGCCAGAATTCCGGGCCGTTCTTGTCCTGGATGGCGTTGCCGAAATCGCGGTGGAAGAAGTTCAGCCGCAGCGAAATGGCGACCTGCGCCTGGTTCAGCACCACGAGAAAGACCACCACCGCCGTCGCGAAACGGCTCTCGGTGGTCTTGAAGCGGAACGGCCCGAGCCCGGTCGAGGTCTCGTCCTGGGCCAGAAAAAACCGGTCGGCGATGCGGGTCAGCGAGCGCACGACGGGGATGTGCGACACCGCGAAAACGATGATCGCGAACATGGCGACGGTGAGCGGCAGGGTGGCGGGAATGGGCGTCTCGGCCAGCGCCTTGGGCCAATAGCCGAGCTGGCCGGAAATATTGGCGAGGCCGAACAGGATCGTCTCGACCGAGAACAAGGCGATAAAGATTTTCAGGAAGCGCGACACCGGCCCGCTGCGCTCGCAGCAATAGGCGACGATGAGGCTCGCCGCCGCGAGCAGGTCGAGGGTCGGATCGGAAAAGCCATAGCCGGCGACGCCGACCAGAATGGCGAAAATCGCGACCGCCAGGCCTAGAAGTCTCATCGTCTTCCTCGTCTTGAAATCGGCGCCGGCGAATCGCGGCCGGCGCGAAGGTGCGGACTATAGCGCGGGCCGGAAGACTTGCCGAACGGGAAGACTTGCCGAACGGGGAGTGTCCCGGATTGAAATTTCCGCTTCGGGCGGAGTCAGGCAATCTGCTTCGGGCGCCAGCGGTCCTGGCTATCTACCGATAAGTGACGTTTCACCTCAACCGCAACGGCATCGGCATGTGTTTGCGCGAGGTCGTGATCCGCGCCTGTGAAAATGCACAGGCGCGAGGATGGGAGCAAAGCGGACAGGCGTTGACCAACCGCCAAAGGACTGATCGGGTCTGCATCACCCCACAGAAGCAATGTCGGCGCCTCGATGGCCCGGATTTCGTCCGATAGGTCGCTGACGGGATCGGCGATCCATGAGGCTGCGCCTGGAAAAGCGGCAAAATAGTCGGGCCGCCAGTCCGATCCGCCCAAATCGGCGACCGGGACGCCTCCGGAGGTCGCCGCCAAGACGAGGCGCTTGACGAGATGTGGCAGCGACAACGCCAACTTGATCGCAATCAAGCCGCCCATCGACTGGGCGACGATATCGACGGGCTCTGTGATCTCGCTTGCCACCAGGGCAATCAGGTCATCGACGCCGGCGATGCCCTGTTGCGGCGGCTCGACGCCCAAACCGGGCCACGCGAAAAACACACCATTCAATTCCGCGCGGGCGGCAACTGGTTTCCAGAAGGAAGCGCTGCCGGAGGCGCCTGGCAGGAAAAGAGTTTTAGACATGGCGGATACTTATAGCCGCTTCCGGCGAGAGGAAAGAATCTCCAGCCGGCTGCATTGGCCCCGGGTCGGAACCGGAAATTCAAACTGAGACGCGACCGCCGAACGGTCAGGCCCCGAGAATGCGCCGGGCGTCGTCCTCGTCGCGGCGGATCTGCGCGACCAGCGCGTCGAGCGAGTCGAATTTCTGCTCCGGGCGCAGAAAGTCGACGAAGAACACCTCGATTTCCCGGCCATAGAGGTCTTCGGCGAAATCGAACAGGAAGACTTCCAGCAAAGGAGGGCCATTGTCGACGGTCGGGCGGCGGCCGAAACTGGCGACGCCTTTCAGGCGGCGCCCGTCGAAGGCGACCTCGACAGCGTAAATGGCGTGGCGCAGCCGGCAGGACGGGTCGACGGCGAGATTGGCGGTGGGAAAGCCAAGCTTGCGCCCGAGCTTGGCGCCGTGGACGACCGGGCCGGTCAGCGACCAGGGGTGGCCGAGCAAAGCGGCGGCGCCGCGCACGTCGCCACGGGTCAGCGCCTCGCGGGTGGCGGTCGAGGACACGGCGTCGAGCGAGCCCGCCTCGTCGGCCGCCACCTTGTCGACGATCTCGACCACGATCCCGAATCGGGGCCCCGCCTCGCGCAAAAAAGCCGGCGTGCCGGAGCGGCGCGCGCCGAAATGGAAATCATAGCCCACGACCACCGCGCCGGCGCCCAGTCGCCGCGCCAGAATCTCGCGCAAAAAACTTTCCGCGTCGAGGCTCGCCAAAGCCTGGTCGAAGGTGAGCACGAACATGCCGTCGAGGCCGAGTTCGGCGGCGCGATGGGCCTTGGCGTCGCGGCTGGTGAGGCGGAAGATCCGCTCGCCGCGGCCAAAGAAATCGGCCGGATGCGGCTCGAAGGTCAGGAGCGCGCAGGGCCGGCCGAGTCGCCGCGCCAGCGCCTGCGCCCGCGCGATCACCGCGCGGTGGCCGCGATGCACGCCGTCGAAATTGCCGATCGCGACGACCGCGCCCGCCAGCCGCGCCGGCGGCTCGACGGGATCGACGCTGAGGAGGAAATTCGGATTCGACGGCATGACGGGTTCCGGCGGACGGGCTCTGACGCGGCGTTTCGGGAGCGGCGTTGTTAAGGCCCTTCCGCGCCGCCGCGTCAAGCTCGCTCAGCAGGTTGACGTATCGGCTTTGAGCGCGTTCTGCACGTCCAGCGTGCCCTCCACGCCGATGCTGTCGAAATGGGCGTCGAGAAATTTCTTGGCCGCCCTGCGGCCGATCTCGCGCAAGTGCCGGAAGAAATCGTAATCCGCGTTCAATTTGCTGGCGGAGCCAAGCTTGTTGAGCTCGTCCTCGGCATGGATCACATGCAGGCGGATCGATTTGTAATGGGTGCCTTCGAGGCGGCCGGCCTTGATGAGGCGGGTGACGAAATCGACGGCGCGGAATTCCTGCAACAGAGGCGCGTTGAAGGTGATCTCGTCGATCCGGCCCATGATCTCGGCGGCGGTCTTGGGGACGCCCTTGCGGACAATCGGATTGATCTGGACGAGGATGATGTCGGTGGTTTCCGTCTCGGTGAAGAAGGGGAACAGCACCGGATTGCCCATATAGCCGCCGTCCCAATAGGGAACCCCGTCTATCACCACGGCCGGGAACAAGGTCGGCAGGCAGGCGGAGGCCATCACCATGTCGAGGGTCATTTCGGGCCGCCGGAAGACGCGGACCTTGCCGGTCTCGACATTGGTGGCTGAGACGAACAATTTGAGCGAATCCGTGGCGCGCAAGGCGTCGAAATCGACCATGCTGGACACGGCGTGGCGCAAAGGATTGATCCCCAGCGGATTGACTTCCGCAGGGGAGAACAGGTTGGAGGTCTGCTGCAACAGGGTCGCGGCGGGCGTCTGGCTCCAGAAATTCAGCACGCCCTCGACCAGATTGCGCTGAATCGCCGGCAATACGCCATCGAAACTGGCGGCGCGCCAGAAATCGTCGAGCTGCTTGCGCGCGCCCTTCGCTCCGCCCTTGCGCATGCCTTCGGCGAAATTCACCGCATTCATGGCGCCGGCGCTGGCGCCGCTCAGCCCGTCATAGGCAAGGCGGCCGTCCTCGAGCAGATAATCGAGGACGCCCCAGGTGAAGGCGCCATGAGCGCCGCCGCCTTGAAGCGCGAGATTGACTTTCTTGACGGGCTTCACGGCGTCGGCGTCAGCGTTTGGCATCGTTTCTCCGGCGCTCCGATCAGGCCGCGGTCCAGCCGCCGTCGATCGAAATATTGGCGCCGGTGATCTGGGCGGCCGAATCGGAGGACAGGAACACGGCCAGCGCCGCGACCTGTTCGACCGTGACGAACTGCTTGGTCGGCTGGGCGGCGAGCAGGACGTCGTTGATGACCTGCTCCTTGGTCAGGTTGCGGGCCTTCATCGTGTCGGGAATCTGCTTCTCGACCAGCGGCGTCCACACATAGCCCGGCGAAATGCAATTGACCGTGACGCCGAAGGTGGCCAATTCCAGCGCGGCGGTCTTGGTCAGGCCGGCGATGCCGTGCTTGGCCGAGACATAGGCCGATTTGAACGGCGAGGCGACCAGCGAATGGGCCGAGGCGGTGTTGATGATGCGGCCCCATTTGCGCGCCTTCATGCCCGGCACGGCGGCGCGAATGGTGTGGAAGGCCGAAGACAGGTTGATCGCGATGATCTGGTTCCACTTCTCGACCGGGAAATCCTCGATCGGCGAGACGAACTGGATGCCGGCGTTGTTCACGAGAAGGTCGACGGAGCCGAAGGCCTTGGCCGCATTGGCGACCAGCGCCTCGGCCTCGTCGCCCTTGGACAGGTCGGCGGCGTCATACAGCGCCTTGACGCCGAAATCCTTTTCGATCGAGAGGCGCTCGGTTTCAATGGCGGCGGCCTCGCCGAAGCCGTTGATCACGACATTGGCGCCTTCCTTGGCGAAGGCGCGGGCGATGGCGAGGCCAATGCCCGAGGTGGATCCGGTGACAACAGCGGTCTTGGCGGCAAGCGACATGGTCGGCTCCTGGCTGTGAAGCTCGGAAAATGCAAATGAAGCCCGGAATGAGCTTCGCGGCGACTATAAAGGGCGCAATGAAAATTGCAGCCGCCAATTTCGCCGATTCCGCCTTGCCGAACAAAATTCGCCTGAGGCGGATTCCTCTGTTATAGAAGGCCCAATTTCGCCGCTCATGGGCCTCTGATATGACCGAACACGCCTTTCCGCCGCTCTGCGAAACCGAAATCCCGGCCGAACCTTTGATGCGCCGTCACGGCGTGGCGGTGCGGGTCGGCTCCGGTCCGGGCGCGGTCGTGGTCGGCGGCGGCGCGCCGATCGTCGTGCAGAGCATGACCAATACCGATACGGCCGATATCGAGGCGACGGTGCGTCAGGTCGCCGCTCTGGCGCAGGCGGGCTCGGAACTGGTCCGCATCACCGTGGATCGCGACGAGGCCGCCGCCGCCGTGCCGAAAATCCGCGAGAAGCTGGACGCCATGGGCGTTTACGCGCCGCTGGTCGGCGATTTTCACTATATCGGCCATAAATTGCTGACCGATCATCCGGCCTGCGCCGAGGCTCTGGCGAAATATCGCATCAATCCGGGCAATGTCGGCTTCAAGGAAAAGAAGGACAAGCAGTTCGGCGAAATCGTCGAACTGGCGATCAAGCACGACAAGGCGGTGCGCATCGGGGCCAATTGGGGCTCGCTCGATCAGGAAATGCTGACCGAGCTGATGGACGAGAACGCGCATGCCGCGCATCCGGTCGACGCCCGCGCGGTCATGCGCGAGGCCATGACGCGCTCGGCCTTGCTCTCCGCCGAACGCGCCGAGGAAATCGGCCTGAAGCGCGACCGCATCATTCTCTCGGCCAAGGTGTCGGGCGTGCAGGACCTGATCTCGGTCTATCGCATGGTGGCGCGGCGCTCGAATTACGCGCTGCATCTCGGCCTGACCGAGGCCGGCATGGGCTCGAAGGGCATTGTCGCCTCCTCGGCGGCGCTCGGCATCCTGTTGCAGGAAGGCATCGGCGACACCATCCGCGTCTCGCTGACCCCCGAGCCGAATGGCGACCGCACTCTGGAAGTGCAGGTGGCGCAGGAAATCCTGCAGACCATGGGTTTTCGGACTTTCGTGCCGCTGGTCGCCGCCTGCCCGGGCTGCGGGCGCACCACCAGCACCGTGTTCCAGGAGCTGGCGCGCGACATCCAGGGGATGATCCGCGAGCGGATGCCGGAATGGCGCAAGGTCTATCCGGGCGTCGAGGCGCTGAATGTAGCGGTGATGGGCTGCATCGTGAACGGGCCGGGCGAATCGAAACATGCCGATATCGGCATTTCGCTGCCGGGCACGGGCGAAACCCCGGCGGCCCCGGTGTTCATCGACGGCAAGAAGGCCCTGACCCTGCGCGGCGAGGGCATTGCGCAGGAATTCGAGAAGATCGTCTCGGATTATGTCATCCGGCGTTTCGGCGACAAGGCGGAATCCAGCGCGGCCGAGTGAGGGCGGCGGAAACCTCTCAAATCTTGGGGGAGGTTTAGGGTCTCAGCTCAAAACCAGCAGGCAATTCCCATTTAAGGGTGTGCCCGATCGCCGTAATCGGGGTTTCGACGAATCTTGTGAGAATACTTGCTATGGCGAACGTGACCGGGATGGAAGCGGCCGT
>NZ_JAYSBG010000217.1:0-6146 GCF_041915505.1 Rhodoblastus sp.
TGTTCTCCCGGTCCGGGGCGTCAGTAGGCGACGTAAACGTCGGTGAGCAGTTCGCGCGCATGGGGCAGCGGCGCGTCCTTGGCGGAGGAAACGGCGGCGTCGATCAGCGCCGCGACTTCGAGATCGATCAGGGCGAAGTCGCGGTCGGTCGCGATTCCGGCTTCGATGAGACGCGAGCGGAAGATCTTCAGGCAGTCGCGATTCTCGCGGTTGTAGTCGTTCTCGCCCTTGGCCTTGTAGGTCTGGGCGTCGCCTTCGAAATGACCGTAGAACCGCGCGACATTGCATTCGAGCAGCGCCGGGCCGCCGCCGTCGCGCGCGCGCTTGATGATCTCGCCCGCCGCTTCATAGACGGCGAAAAAGTCCATTCCATCGACGGTCACGCCGGGCATACCGAAACCCGAGGCGCGATCGACATAGGAATCGACGGCGGTCGCGTAATCGACCGAGGTCGCCTCGGCATAGCCATTGTTCTCGACCACGAAAATCACCGGCAGGTTCCACACCGCCGCGAGATTCATGCTCTCCAGAACGGTGCCCTGATTGGCTGCGCCGTCGCCGAAAAAGGTGATGCCGACGCCCCGGTCGCCGCGGAATTTCGAGGCCAGCGCCGCGCCGCAAATCAGCGGCGCGCCGGCGCCGAGAATGCCGTTCGCACCCATCATGCCCTTGGACAGATCGGCGATATGCATCGAGCCGCCCTTGCCGCGGCAGGAGCCGGTCGCCTTGCCGTAGATCTCGGCCATCATTTCATGGACGTCGACGCCCTTGGCGATGCAATGGCCGTGGCCGCGATGGGTCGAGGCGATGCGGTCGATATCGGTCAGATGCGTCATGATGCCGGTCGCGGTGGCTTCCTCGCCGGCATAGAGATGGACGAAGCCGGGAATGTCGCCCTTGGCGAATTCGACGTGAAGCCGTTCCTCGAAATCGCGAATGGTGCGCATGGTGCGGTAGGCCCGCATCAGCTCCTCGCGCGGCAATGGAAAGGGATTGCTGGTCATTCTGTTTCCTCCTTGGTTTTGAAATTTCAGGCGCAGGCCAAAGCCTTCTCGCGCAGCAAGCCGCTGGCCGCCGCGAAGCCCATGACGGCGGGGACGTCGATGGTCCTGAAGGCGTTTTCGATCAGTTCGATCGAAATCTTCTGGCGCCGGTCGAAGGTCAGTTCGCGCTCGCCGTCGAGCGCGATCGAACCGGCCGGGACGGTGGTGGAAATGGTCTCGCCCGTGGTGAAGCGGCGCCAATGTTCGACGCCGATCTTTTCGACCAGGCCGGGCGCGATCGGCGCCAGAACCGACATGGGCGCGGTTTCGGCCGGCGCGAGGCGCATCATCAGGCCGCCCGGCTCGTCGCGCCCGACCGGTTCGATCAATCCGGCGATGGCCGACATGCCGATCAGGTTCGGATCGGCGAAGGCGACATAGAGTTCACGAAACGTCTCGACGCGCCACAGCGCCCGCGCGCCGAGATTCTGCTCGGCGACCACGGCGATATCGACCAGGGCGATTTCGGGCGCATTGTCGTCAACGCGCGCCTCCAGCCATTTATTGCCTTTCAATCCAATGGCGTCGGGAACCGCGCCGCTTGCGACCAGCCCCGTCGCAAAGCCGGTCACGGTCGGCTCGCGCATTTCGGGAAAGGCGTTATTGGTGCCGGTCGAAACGCCCGCGATCGGAATGGCGCCGCATTCGGCGGCGACGATGCGATGGGTGCCGTCGCCGCCGAGCACGATAATCGCGGCGATATCCTCGCGCGCCATCAGGCGGGCGGCGCGGCGCGAATCCTCGGCGGTTCCTGTCACCGGCATGTCGAGCAAGGCGAGGCGCGGAAAGCGCTCGTCGCCGCGCCGGGACGTTTGCGCGAGCTGGCGCAGCACATGGCCGGCGAGGCCGCCGCGCTCGGGCATCATCACCACGTCGGGCACGCCGCAGGCGCCGAGGCCGGCGAGCGCGCGCAGCAGAATATTGGCGCGATCCGCGACCTGGAGATTATTCGCCTTGGCGACGATGCGACGGATGTCGCGGCCGGAAATCGGATTGGCGATGACGCCGACTTTGCGCGGCATGGGTTTCCTCAATTTATTCTTGAGGACCCTTCAGCAAGCGCGGCGCCATCGCCGTGGCGCGCAACAACGGCCTGATTCGAAAGGGATAAATTGCAAAGCGCCGCGGGCGTCGCGTGGCGCGGGCCGCAACACCTGTGGCGCCGGGCGCCACAGGCGCCGGGGCTCAGTCGGGAAGCTTGAACGTCATCAGGCCGTGGCGGCGGATTTGGCGATGGATCGTGGTGCGATCGACGCCGCGCAGCCGCGCGACCTGCGAGACGTTCCAGCGGTTGCGGCGCAGATCGGCGAGCAAGTCCTCTGCCGAATCCGGCATTTTCTTGTCGCCGTGATCGCCCGAAACGATCCGCTCGGGCAGGTCGTCGAGCTGGATCAGATCGCCTTCCGCGATGGCGCAGGCGTAATCCAGCGCATTGATCAATTCGCGAATATTGCCGGGCCAGTCATATTGCCGCATCCGCGCCAGAGCCGCCGGCGACAACGTGAAGGTCCGGCCCGATTGCGCGCGCCGCTCGGCGACCATTTTGTCGACCAGCCAGTCGAAATCGAGCCGGTCGCGCAGCGGCGGCAGTTTCAGCACCGCGCCGCTGAGGCGGAAATAGAGATCCTCGCGGAATTTCCCGCTCTTGATCAAGTCGACCAGATCGCGATGGGTTGCGGCGATCACGCGTATGTCGACGGGCACCGGCCGCGTGGCGCCGACCGGCGTCAATTCGCGTTCGGCGAGCACGCGCAGCAGCCGCGTCTGCGAGGTCAGCGGCATGTCGCCGATCTCGTCGAGGAACAAAGTGCCGCCATTGGCTTCGAGCACCAGGCCCTTCTTGCCTTTCGCCTTGGCGCCCGTAAAGGAGCCCGCCTCATGGCCGAACAATTCGCTCTCGATCAGCCCTTCGGGCAAGGCCGCGCAATTCACCGCGATGAAGGGCTTTCCGACGCGCGGGCTGACATTGTGCAACGCCTTGGTGAGATGTTCCTTGCCCGTGCCGGTCTCGCCATGGATCAACAGGCCCATCTGGGTGTTGACCAGCTTCGCCGCGCGCGACAGAACATTGCGCATCGCGTCGTCCTCGCCCGCCAAGGCGGCGAGGCCGGCCGGCAGCGGCCGCTCGCGCTGCGCTGGTCCCGCCGTCTTTTTCGGCGGCGGCGGCAGGGCGTGGCCGAACAGGGTGCGGCCGCTGCGGCGTAGCCTCAGGCCGCGCTGCTCGCTCGGGCGGGAATGGACATAGAAGGGAAAATCATCGACCGTGCATTCGAAAATGTCGGAGATGTAGAGGGCGCGCGGCGGCGTCAGGACGTCGGTCTTGGGGGCTTCCTGCTGGAGCAGGATGCGCGCCCGATTGTTCACGCCGATGATGCGTCCGGAGCCGTCGACCGCGATCACGACATCCGGATCGACATCGGCGAATTCCGGGCAAGAGGCGAGCCGCAGGATCCATTCGTGACGAAAGCGGTTGAGCAGATTGGCGGTTTCGATCTTGTGCGCGAAGGAAATCACCAATTGCTGCGCCAGGAACTGGCTGGTCTTGGGCTCGGGCGAGCGCAGGGCGGAGATGTCCAGCACGGCCGCCATCGCCCCGGACGGATCGTAGATCGGCGCGGCGGTGCAGGTCAGCGGAATATGGGTGGCGTCGAAATGGTCGGTCTGATGGACGGTCAGGGCTTCGCCGGCGATGATGCAGGTTCCGACCGCGCAGGTGCCGGCATGGGTCTCGTTCCAATCGGCGCCGAGATAAAGCCCCGCCTTACGGCAATTATTGTCGAAGGTGGGGTCGCCCATGAAATCGACCGTTACGCCATTGGCGTCGGTCAGCAGCAGAACATAGCCGAGGCCGGACACCTGGCGATAGAGCGTTTCGACGCCGAACCGCGCCGTGTGCAGGAATTCGTCCATGGCGTCGCGATGTTCGCGGAACTGTCCCTGCGTGACGATGCGCGCCTCGCGCAATACGCTGGGGTCAAGCTTGTGCTCGTCCACGCAGCGCACCCACGAATCATGAATGATGACGTCGCGCCGCGAGCTTCGCTCCGCCGCCGCGCGCACGAGTTCGTCGATATGGGCCGATTGCGCTCCGCGCATGACCACGATCCTCCCCGACCGCAGGATTTTTGTGCGGATGATTCTTTTTGAATTTTCTCAATCTAGAAAAATTGCACGGATCGGCAAAAGCTTCAACCTGAGGCGTTTCGCGCGCCACACATGTGGCGCGACCGCCTCGGTAACGGCGCCGTGATTGATTTCATAACTATTTGTTTTTAAAAATAAAAAATAAATTTTTCCATGTTGGCGCCAGCATTGCTCTTCCCATTGGCAGGTTCGATTGCGACATCGATACCCAAAAAGGAAATGCGTCGGCTGAGTCGGCGTCAGGGAGTGTGCAGATGCGAGATAAGGCGTCGGCGACGGCGATCGCCAACGATGTGTTGAACCGCCTCGGCGAGGCGCTGGCCGCGGAGGATGTTGCGGCCGCGCTCGCGCTTTTCCAGACGGATTGCTATTGGCGCGATCTGGTGGCGTTCACCTGGAACCTCAAGACCCTCGAAGGTCGCGAACAGATCGGCGACATGCTGAGCGCCCAGCTTGGCGAATCGCGCCCCACGAACTGGCGCGTCGCCGAGGGCGAACAGGCGATCGAATCGGGCGAGGTGATCGAAAGCTGGATTCAGTTCGAAACGGCGCGGGCGCGCGGCTTCGGTCAGATCCGCATCAAGGACGGCCGCATCTGGACCCTGCTCACCACCATGCAGGAGCTGAAGGGTTTCGAGGAGCCGATGGGCGCCCGTCGTCCGCTCGGCGCGCGGCATGGCATCGACCCGAACCGCAAGACCTGGGCCGAGGAGCGCGCGCAGGAACAGGCCGAACTCGGTTATTCACGCCAGCCTTATTGCCTGATCATCGGCGGCGGGCAGGGCGGCATCGCGCTGGCGGCGCGGCTGCGTCAGCTCGACGTGCCGACCATCGTCATCGACAAGCACGGGCGTCCCGGCGACCAGTGGCGCAGGCGCTATAAATCGCTCTGCCTGCACGATCCGGTCTGGTACGACCATTTGCCCTATCTGCCGTTCCCCGCGAACTGGCCGGTCTTCGCGCCGAAGGACAAGATCGGCGACTGGCTGGAAATGTACACCAAGGTGATGGAGATCAATTATTGGGCCTCCACCGAATGCGTGAACTGCGCTTATGACGAGGCGACGCAGGAATGGACGGTCGTCGTCCGCCGCGAAGGCCAGGAGATCGTCCTGAAGCCGAAACAGCTGGTGCTCGCCACCGGCATGTCGGGCAAGCCCAACTTGCCGAAATTCCCCGGCATGGAGCTGTTCAAGGGCGAGCAGCAGCACAGCTCGCAGCATCCCGGTCCGGACGCCTATCGCGGCAAGAAGGTCGTGGTGATCGGCGGCAATAATTCGGCGCATGATATTTGCGCCGCGCTGTGGGAAGGCGGCGCCGACGTCACCATGATGCAGCGCTCCTCGACTCATATCGTGAAATCGGATTCGCTGATGGAGATCGGCCTCGGCGATCTCTATTCGGAGCGCGCCGTCGCCTCCGGCATGACCACGCAGAAGGCGGACCTGACCTTCGCCTCCTTGCCCTACAAGATCATGCATCAGTTCCAGGTCCCGGTTTACAACCGGATCCGCGAGCGCGACGCCGATTTCTACAAGCGTCTTGAGGACGCCGGCTTCTTGCTCGATTTCGGCGACGACGGCTCCGGCCTGTTCATGAAATATCTGCGGCGCGGCTCGGGCTATTACATCGATGTCGGCGCCTGCGACCTGGTCGCCGACGGGCGCATCAAGTTGAAGAGCGGCGTCAATGTGGAGCGCCTGACCGAAACGTCGGTGGTCTTCACTGACGGCTCGGAGCTGCCGGCGGATCTGGTGATCTACGCCACCGGCTTCAGCTCGATGAACGGCTGGGCCGCAGACCTCATTTCCCAAGAGGTCGCGGACAAGGTTGGCAAGGTCTGGGGGCTGGGGTCGAACACCAGCAAGGATCCCGGTCCCTGGGAAGGCGAATTGCGCAACATGTGGAAGCCGACGCAGCAGGAAGGGCTGTGGTTCCACGGCGGCAACCTGCACCAGT
>NZ_JAYSBG010000218.1:0-6143 GCF_041915505.1 Rhodoblastus sp.
CCCGGCCGGCGGAGCAAGGCGCGGCATCTGGCGGCCAGTTCGGGCAGTTCGAAGGGCTTCACCAGATAGTCGTCCGCGCCGGAATCGAGGCCCTTGACACGGTCGCCGAGGCCATCGCGCGCCGTAATCACCAGAATGGCGGTGGCGGCGCGCCGGAGCCTGAGCTTCTTAATGAAATCTATCCCCTCGCCATCCGGCATGCCGAGGTCAAGCAGGATGAGGTCATAGTTGATCGATTTGGCCGCGTCATCGGCGGCGGCGAGCGTCGCACAATGATCAAGCGTGAATCCTTCTCCGGTCAATCCTTCCACAATGAGGGCGGCAAGCCTCTCGTTATCTTCCGTCAATAGCACCCGCATGTTTGATATCCGTTTCAGAAGGAATGCGCGTTGCGTCATCATTGAGAAAACGACGTTTTCTCGATGAACGGCGCCTGCCACAGGTCGGACCAGACTTGCCCCCTGCTCGAACCGGGCGAAGCCCAGCAACGGCTGCCGGGGCGTCGAGAGATCTCGACATCATTGTCGAATTCCGCATTCGTCGGCGCGAACGCGATACGATGGCTTGTATTCCAGAACTACGGCCAGGCGCTGACGAAACCCTGACAGCTTCGCGGAGACGTGAACCGATATGCTCAAATTGTCAGGACATCGTCAGGTCGCCTTTTCATCATGCCTACACCTCTCGACGCCTGAGGTGGTCCAACACGGAGAAGGAATGATGGCGACGGTTCGGAAAATTGTCCATGCCTGTGCGTTTGTCGGCGTTTCTTCGACGAGCGATACGGCATTGATCGCGAATGCGCTCGATCCACAGACCGGGATGATCATGAGGTCGCAGTGAGCGCCGTGGCCGCGCAAGCCCGCAAGAGTGGTTGCGCCCAGATCGCGAGACTGTTCGACGAGAGCGCCAATGTCGAAGCGATTGAGGGCGTCGCGCGGGCGGGCTGAACATCATCGTCACGGCGAACGCCGCCTCATCTCGTCGGCGCTATTCTAACCGAGTGAACGCCCCCTCCGGCAGGGCGGCCTCACTTGGCCTGACTTTCGGAAAAATTGGAGATCGAAACTTGTGGAGCAAACTCTTGGTCGCGACCGCCGTACTTGTGACGCAGGCGACTTCCGTCGTCGCTTTCGAATCCCGCAATTACGCACTCGGCAACTTCGGGAAGGACGAGCTTCTACGTCAAGCAGCAAACGATTGCGAGAACACGCGTTATCACTGCCGACAGAAGGAGGGCCGGTGGAGCATGCGCTATTCCGCAAACTGGCAGCAATGCCAGATCAGCTACAATCAATGCTTGCGCCGGTAACGCCCTGCCGCGGCCAAGGCGCTGTTTCCGGTCGCGCCGGCCGTCCCTGCTGGAAAACAATCTGATGGATTTGTTCGAGCCTGGCTTCATCCGCGCGAAAGAAGCGTGGCTTCGGCCCGCTTATTCACGCCGGATGCGACGCGCACTTTTGGCTGCCGCGTTTTTGCTCATCGGATTCGCTTCCACCGCCTACGCCGGAAGCGAACTCGCTCTGACGCCCGAGCAGATCAAGCAGCTTGCCATCGAGGTCGCGGATGTCCGCGTCGCGACGAGGAGCATTGTCACGACCCTGCCTGCGACCATCATCCCTCCTATCAATACGCGCATTGCGATCACCGCGCCATTCTCTGGAACGGTGCTGATGGCGCAAGCGCTGCCGGGCCAATCTGTCCGGGAAGGCGATATTTTGGTCGCATTGGCGAGCCGTGATCTTTCCGAAACGGTCGTGCGTCTGAAGCAGGCTGAAGCGGATTTGCAAGCGGCCGAGGTCCTCGCGCGCCGGCAGCGCGAATTGTTCCAGAAAAACCTCGTGTCGTCGAACAAGGTCGCCGAAGCAGATGCGCAAGTTGAAAAAATCAGGGCGCTGGTCCGCGAGAGCCAAAGACTGCTGACAATTGGCGCAATCAAGATCAATGCGGACGGAAGCTATGCTTTGACGGCGCCAAAGAACGGCCGCATTGTCGAAGTGAAGGCGACTCCAGGCGCGGCATTGCAGGCCATGGACGCGGCCGTGGTTATCGACACCAGCCGCGAACTCTGGCTTCAGGCGCAATTGCCGGCGCAAATGGTCGGGACAATCGCGGTAGGCGACAGGATCGAACTGCCCAACGGCGACGCCGGCAAGATCATCTCTGTCGGAATTTCTCTCGATCCACTCACCCGGTCGACCACACTCATTGCGGAAATCCCGGCGAGCCCGCGCCATATCGTCGGAGAGGCGACGTCGATCACGGTCGTCAAGTCGCCGGCGCGCGAACAATTCGAGATTTCGGCCGATGCGATCTCGTGGATCGGAGGAACCGCTCACGTCTTTGTCCAGACGGCCGGAGGCTTCACGCCCGCGCCGGTGACGGTCACGGGCCGAACCGCCGCCGACGCGACCATTGAAGGCGATTTGCGGCCGGGACAGAGACTGGCTGTCAGCGGCCTGGCGCAGCTCGAAAAAATCATGGGCGGAGAATGAGCATGCTGCGGCGTCTCATCGAATTCTCGCTGTCGCAGCGTCTGTTCGCCTTACTGATCGCCGGCCTGCTCGCCGGGCTCGGCTTCTATGCGTTTGTGCGGATTCCGATCGACGCTTTTCCGGATATCGCCCAGGTGCAGGTCAAGATCATCCTGAAGGCGCCCGGAATGACGCCGGAAGAAGTCGAAACGCGCGTTGTCGCTCCACTCGAAATGGAATTGCTGGGTATTCCCGGCAAAACGATTCTCCGCTCGTCGGCGAAATATGCGATCGCCGACCTGACGATCGATTTCCAGGACGGAACCGACATTTATTGGGCGCGCCAGCAGGTTTCCGAACGGCTCGCCGCAATTCGCGCCGACCTGCCCGCCAATGTCGCCGGCGGCCTGGCGCCGATCTCGACTCCCCTGTCGGACGTGTTCATGTTCACGGTCGAGGGCGACAGTCTTTCCCTCGAAGAGCGGCGCACCTTGCTTGACTGGACGATCCGTCCGGCTTTGCGCACCATAGCCGGCGTGGCGGACGTCAATGCGCTGGGAGGCTATGTCCGAACGTTCGAAGTCATTCCCGATTCGCGACTTCTCGCCGGGGCGGGTCTTGGCGTAGCCGATCTGATCGAAACCATTTCCGCGAACAATCGCAATGACGGCGCCGGGCGACTGAGCGACGGCGAGAAAGCGCTCGTGGTGCGCTCGGAAGGAGCGATCCGAACCCCTCAGGATCTCGAGCAGATCGTGTTGAAGACGGAGGGCGGAAGAATTTTGCGCGTCTCCGACGTGGCGACGGTGCGTATCGGCGCCCTGACGCGCTATGGCGCAGTCACGCAAAACGGCGGAGGCGAGGCGGTCGAAGGACTCGTGATCGGTCTCCGCGGCGCCGACGCAAGCGCAATCGTCAAGGCCGTGCGGGAACGGCTTGCGGAGCTCAAGAAGGGCTTTCCGCCCGGCGTTTCGATCAATGTCTTTTACGACCGCGCCGATCTCATCCAGAAGGCCGTCGGCACGGTGAAGAAAGCCCTGATCGAAGCCACGATACTTGTCGTCATTCTCCTTCTACTGTTCCTTGGCGATCTGCGCGCCGCCATCGTCGTCGCGCTCACGCTGCCCATGGCCGCGCTGGTGACGTTCCTGATCATGCAGGGATTCGGCATGTCGGCGAATCTGATGAGCCTTGGCGGCCTCGCCATCGCCATCGGCCTGATCGTCGACGCCGCCGTCGTCGTCGTCGAAAACAATGTCGACCGTCTCGGTCGCTCCAGCGACAGCCAAATGCCGCGCCTCCATCACATCTATCAATCGGCGGCGGAAGTGGCGACCCCGGTAGCGTCCGGCATTCTCATCATCTGCCTGGTCTTCCTGCCTCTGCTTTCGCTGGAGGGCCTCGAAGGCAAAATGTTTGCGCCGGTCGCGCTCACGATCATCTTCGCCTTGAGCGGCTCGCTCCTGCTGTCGCTCACCTTGATCCCGGTGCTGTCGTCGATGTTCCTGAAGGTCGAGGGGCATCACGAACCTTGGCTCATGCGCATCGTCACCCCGATCTACAAGACAGTGCTCGGCTTCTCGCTCAAACGCCCGCTTCCGGTCATTGTCGTCGCCGTCAGCGGGCTCGTCGCCGCCGTCATCGCTTACGGCGCCGTGGGCAAAGCCTTCATGCCGACGATGGACGAAGGCGCGATTATCATGCAGACGACCAAGCTGCCGTCCATCAATCTTGCGCATAGCGTCGAGTTCGACCTGTTGTTGCAACGACGGTTGCTCGAAACCGTCCCCGAAGTCGAACGAATTGTCACCCGCGTCGGGGCCGACGAGCTCGGGCTCGATCCGATGGGTCTCAACGAGGCGGACAATTTTCTCGTCCTCAAGCCAAGGGACCAGTGGCGCATTCCGGACAAGGAGTGGCTGCTCGAACGATTGCGCGACGCCATGGCGACTTATCCCGGCGTCGAATTCGCCTTCACACAGCCAATTGAAATGCGCACATCGGAAATGCTGACGGGATCGCGCGGCAATCTCGCGGTCAAGATTTTTGGACCCGATCTGGAAACGCTCTCGTCGCTCGCCGGCCGCGTCAAATCGGCCATCTCCAAGGTCAAAGGCGCTGCCGAGGTGATGACGCCTTCGGCCGGCGCCGTCGATTATTTTCAAATCACGCTCGACCGGATCGCAACGGGGCGCGCCAAATTATCGGAGAATCGGCTTCAGGATGAGCTCCGCGCTCTGCTCGAAGGCGCTCCTGCCGGCCTTGTCATCGAGCCGGGCCGCCGAACGGATATTGTCGTGCGCGGACCGAAGGACGTGCGTGAATCGCCGGAATCGTTCAGCAACATGCAACTTGCCGCTGGCGACGGCGGATTGATCCGCAGCAGCGATATGGCCCAGCTCGCCAGAAGGGCGGGCGTCGTGAAGATCGATCGTGAGGACGGCTCTCGCTTTTCGATCGTGCAGGCCTATGTCAGCGGCCGCGATCTCGTCGGCTTCGTCGCTGACGCCCAGAAGACCGTCGCGGAGCAGGTTCCGCTTCCTCCGGGCTACCGGCTCGTGTGGGGAGGGGAATTCGAAAACCAGCAACGCGCGGCGACCCGCCTCGCCATTGTTGTTCCCATCGCGCTCGGTCTCATCTTCTTCGTACTTTTCGTAACCCTCGGATCCATCAAGCAGGCGTTGCTGATCCTGGCGAATGTGCCGTTCGCTCTCGTCGGCGGGCTCATCGCGCTCTGGCTGTCGGGGCAGTATCTTTCCGTGCCAGCCTCCGTGGGGTTCATCGCTCTGCTCGGCATTGCGGTGCTGAACGGCCTGGTCCTCGTGAGTTATTTCAACCAGCTGATGGCTAAAGGGGCGACGATCGACGTCGCAGTCTTTGACGGCGCGCTGCGACGGCTGCGCCCGGTGCTGATGACCGCGAGCATCGCCGCCCTCGGCCTCGTCCCGTTGCTGTTCGCGACGGGCCCCGGCTCCGAGATCCAGAAGCCGCTGGCCATCGTCGTGATCGGAGGGCTCATGACATCGACCCTGCTGACGCTGGTGTTGTTGCCGATCACATTCCGACGCTTCGGGCAAGCGGACAACGCCGCCCTGTATAAATCGCGGAAACCGCAATGGATCATCAACTCTGCAAACTGACGCTCGTCTATCCGGTGACGGCTGACGACCAGATATTGGACTTCCTGCTCGACTCGCGGCCACAGTTGCCGGGATTCACAAGCCTGCGCGCCGAAGGACACGGCGCCGGCTTCGAGAGCGCCTCGACGCGTGAAAAAGTTCGCGGCCGGGTCGAGCGCCGCCTGTTGTTCATAATCCTTGGCCGCGGTCGACTGCAGAGTCTCCTTGCCGAATTGCGCGAGCAAATCGCCATTCCGAACCTGGCTTATTGGGTCGAGCCCGTCGAAAGTTTCGGACTGTTCAAGTGATCCGAATCACCGGAACCGCGGGGACGTCTTCATGATGCGCCGTCCGCGCGCAGCCCTTGTCGCTGGCCTCGCGGCCATGGCGACGGTCCCCGCTTCATGCGTCGCGGCGGAAACCATGTCTGGCGCCTTGGCGCGCGCTTACGCGAATAATCCAGAGATGAACGCTCAGCGCGCGAGCGTGCGCGCCAGCGACGAAAGCGTACCGCAAGCCAAGGCCGGGATGAGGCCCACAATCACTCTTA
>NZ_JAYSBG010000219.1:0-6101 GCF_041915505.1 Rhodoblastus sp.
AGCCGACGTCGCGCGCAGCCTCATGGAGACATGCTAAAGGATGAGCGCGCAAAGGGAAGCCAAATCCTCTCGACGCGTGCGCCGCGCAACGGCCGCCGTCTGCCTGCTCGTTCTGGCCGTGGCGGCGCCGGCGCGCGCCCAGGAATGGGTCGCCGGCGCGAAATCCCAGGCGCGGCTGGTCGACGGCGGCGTCCATGACGGCGCGCGCTACGCCGGCGCGCAGATCCGCCTGTCCGGCGAGGCGGTGACCTATTGGCGCGATCCCGGCGAGGCCGGCGTCGCCCCGACTTTCGATTTCGCCGGCTCCGACAATGTCGGCGAGGCCGAGGTGGTCTATCCGCAGCCGGAGCGGATCGACGAGGCCGGCCAACAGGCCTTCGGCTATCGCCGCGACGTGGTGTTTCCGATCCGGGTCGCGCCGGTCGATCCCAAGAAGCCGATGAGTCTGGCGCTGAAGCTCGATTACGCCGCCTGCGAAAAGATCTGCGTGCCCGCTCACGCCCAGCTCAGCCTGACCCTGCCGCCCACACCGCAGGCGGCGGAAGCCGCGCTGCTCAATGAGGCCTTGCGGCAGGCCCCGAAAATTCTGGAGCCCGAGGCGGCGGCGCAATTCGCCTCCGTCGCGCCGGCGCCGCCCGCCGGCGGCAAGCCGCAATGGCGGGTGCGCGTCACCGGTGGTGACGCCCGCGACCTGTTTGTCGAGGCGCCGACCGGCTTCTATTTCGACGTGAAGCCGGAAGACGGGAAAAACGCCTTCCTGCTCGTCCTCGCCGAGCATCCCGGCAAGAAGACGCGGCCCGAACTGCCCCTGCGCATCACCGTTTCGGGGCCGGCGCCGGCAGAATTCGATCTCGCCTTGCCGCCCGCGAAAAACTGAAGCGGATCTCCCAAGCATGTCCCGACTGGATTTCACCAGCCACCGCCTCTGCGTGGACGCGGCGCTGCACCAGGGCGCGCAGGTCGAACTGACCCGCGAACAGGCCAATTATCTCGTCAATGTGCTGCGGCTCGGCCAAGGCGCGCGCCTGCTGGCATTCAACGGCCGCGACGGCGAATGGCGCGCGGCGCTCGAACCCCAAGGCAAGAAATCCGTCTTTCTGCGCCTCGAAGAACGGACCCGCGCGCAGGAAGGCCCGCCGGACCTGGATTATATTTTCGCGCCGCTGAAACACGCGCGGCTCGATTATATGGCGCAGAAGGCCGTGGAAATGGGCGCGCGGCGGCTGCGCCCGGCGCTGACCCGCCGCACCCAGGCCAGCCGCGTCAATCTCGACCGGATGCGGGCCAATGTCGTCGAGGCCGCCGAACAATGCGGCCTTCTCGCCCTCGCCGAAGTGCTGCCGGAGGAGCGGCTGGAGGCGATCTTGAGCGACTGGCCGCAGGACCGGCTGCTGATTTTCTGCGACGAGGCGGCGGAGATCGCCGATCCGCTCGCGGCGTTGCGTGCGGCCGGCGCGGGTTTCGCCAAATTCGCGGTGCTGATCGGGCCGGAAGGCGGCTTCGACGATTCGGAGCGCGCGCTGCTGGCGCGCGTCGCGCCGGTCGCCCGGCTGTCGCTCGGTCCCCGCGTGCTGCGCGCCGACACCGCGGCCGTCGCGGCTTTGGCGCTGGTTCAGGCCGCGCTCGGCGACTGGCGGGGCTGACGCAAGGGGCAGGATCCAAGACGGCCAGATCCTGGACGACATGATGTCGCCATCATGTTGGGGTCAAAAAAGCGATCCTTTCCAGAGAGATTCGGGATGACCGCCCAAAAGCAAGAAAAGCCGGCCCCCCTTCGTCTGATCGCCTGCGCCGCCGTGGCGCTCGGCCCGCTCTTCGCTCCCGCGGCCGCGCTGGCGGGCGATCATTATTTCCGCTTCGCCCCGCCCGAAGCCTTTCCCACGCCTTTCGCCCATGGCGAAACCCGCATTCCGGCGGCGCGCCCGGCCGCCTCCAACTCCGCCCAGGCCAATTACGATTCGGAACACAATGCGGACCCGTCCGGCCCCCAAGGGCGCATCAGGCTGCGCCCGATGAATTTCGGCGGCTTGTGACGGCGCCGGCCGATCAGTACACGCAGGCGTCGAAAGCCCGCGCGACATCGCCTTTCCAGTCGCCATGATAATGCGCCAGCAGCCTCCGGGCCCGGCTTTTCCCTGAAACGGCGATTTCTTCCAGCACGTCAAGATGGATGGTTTCGTCGCGGCCTTCGGCGTCGAGCCGACGACGGCGCGCGAGGCCCGCTCGCGCCAGCGCCAGAATGTCGCGCGCGAGGTCCTGCGCGCTGCGGGCGCCGACGCGCGCCGCCAGCCCCTCGCGCGGCGCCGCCGCGCGCAAGGCGGCGCGGTCCTCGTCGGTGAAATCCCTGACCAGATCCCAGGCGGCGGCGCTGGCGTCACGGTCATAGAACAGGCCGGCGCAAAGCGCGGTAAAGGCCACGATATGAGTGCGCGGACCGACATCGGCGCCGCGCATTTCGAGATAACGCTTCAGCCGCACTTCCGGGAAAATGGTCGAGAGATGGTTGGCCCAATCCGAAATGGTGGCGAATTCGCCCGGCATTTGCGGCAGCCGTCCCGCCAGCAGGTCGCGGAACGAGGCGCCGGCGACATCGTGATAGATGTCGCCGCGCTTGACGAAATAGAGCGGCACGTCGAGCGCGTAATCGACATAGCGCTCGAAACCCATGCCGTCCTCGAACACGAAGGGCAACATGCCGGTCCGGTCCGGATCGGTATCGGTCCAGATCTGCGAGCGCATCGACTCGAAGCCGTTCGGCTTGCCGTCGGTGAAGGGCGAATTGGCGAACAAAGCCGTGAAAATGGGCTGGAGATTCAAAGCCAGCCGCATTTTGGCGACCATATCCGCCTCGGAGGCGAAATCGATATTGGTCTGCACGGTCGAGGTGCGAAACATCATGTCGAGGCCGTGGCCGCCGACCTTGGGCATGTAGCGCGCCATGATGTCATAGCGCTGCTTGGGCATGACGGGCGTCTCGTCGCGCCGCCACAGCGGGCTCATGCCGAGATCGAGAAAGCTGACGCCCAATCGCGCGCAAAGCGGCGCGAGCGCGGCGAAATGCGTGTCCAGCTCGGCCTTGGTCTGATGCGAATCGTCCAGCGGCGCGCCGGACAATTCGAACTGCCCGCCGGGCTCCAGCGAAATGGCGCCGCCGCCCTCCGGGTCGAACAGTCCGATCAGCGCGCCCGAATCCTCGATCGGCTCCCAGCCGGTCGCGGCGCGCAATCCGTCCAGCAGCGCACGGATGCCGCCCCGGCCGAGATCGGGGCGGCCGTCATAGGGAACCGGCCGCCGGTCCGAGCAATAGAACGGGATTTTCTCATGCTCCGTCCCGATCCGGAACGGACCCTGCGGCTTGCAGCCCGCCGCGAGCCAGCCGACCAGTTCGTCGCGCGACGAGATGCGGTTTTCATCGACTAGATCACGGGCCATGGGCGGCTTTCAAACAATGTCGCAGCGACGGAACGGACGAAGACGCAGGCGACGACGAACGGGCCGGCCTCACGGACCGATCGCGCGCAGCGCCGCCATTCTCCCTTCCGGCGATGTTCTCGATAAAACGATGCGGCGGAAGCCGCAATCGCGGGTGGTTCGGTTCGTGGCCGCCTGGCCTTTCTTCACCGCAAGGACAAGCTTGCGCAAGACAGGTTTGCGAAGGACGGCCGCTGGCGCGGCGAGGGACTTCGCCGCAACCTGCTCGATAATAGCATGAATTGCGCCAGACAAGAGGCTCCGACGCTTATTGAGAATTCTAAGAACGCCAGCCTTTGAAAGGGACCGGTGGTTTCTGCGCCGACGGGCGCAGCGCCGGCCGACGCCGGCGGGCGTCTTTGCCGCCGACTTGTCGGCAGAAAAGGCAAACAGAACAAGCGCTGCGCGCCCTCAATCGGCCGCCTGATCCACGATATCCTGGCTCTCCGGCGTCAGGCCCTTGGACTTGCCGACCGGCTTGACCAGCGGCTCCGGGTTGAAGCGCGGCTGGTCGGGCGAGAAGAACGGCGGCGGCGCCCCGCCCGCCTGCTGGATCGCCAGCCGGTCGAGATCGCGCTGGCGCGCGGCCTCGACCGCCTCGCGGCCCGCCGCCGGATCGCCGCGCAATTCGGCGATGGCCGCGCCGCCGAAGCTCAAAGCCGATTCGAGCGTCTCGCGGATCTGGTAATCGGCGCCGCGCTCCAAGAGGTCGATGGCGTGGATGCGATCATAGGCGCGCACGAAGACCTTCGCGGTCGGGAAATTGTCGCGCGCCAGCGCCAGAATGCCATTGGCGATCTCGCGATTGCCGACGCCGATGGCGATGATCCGCGCCTCGCCGGCGCCGGCAGCGCGCAGCACGTCGAGCCGGCAGCCGTCGCCATAATAGACCTTGAAGCCGAATTTGCCGGCGTCGCGGATGCGCTTGACCGAGGTGTCGATCACGGTGACGTCGATGCGCTCCAGCAGCAGCGGCTGCACCGCGATCTGGCTGAAACGGCCGAAGCCGACCACCAGCACCTTGCCGCGCCGCTCCTTGGGGATCGACGGCGGCGGCGCGTTTCGGGCGTCCTGCGCCGCGTCATCGGCCTCCGGCGCGTCGCGCTCCAGCCGGGCGGCGAGCTGTTCCGCGCCCTTGGCGAAAAAGGGTCCGGCGACCATGGTGATCGCGGCCAAGGCCGACAGCAGGCTGGAATCGGCCTGCGGCATCAGATGGGCGCCGGCGGCGAGCGGAAAGATGGCGAAGGAAAATTCGCCGGCCGGGGTCAGCACGCCCGCCGCGCTGAGCGATTCGCGCGCGCTCGAGCCCGTCAGCCGGAACAGCACGAAGACAATGGCCGTCTTGGCGCAGAGAATGACCAAAGCCGCCCCCGCCAGCAGCCCGAGCCGGGCGCCGACCAGATGCGTGTCGACCGACATGCCGACCGACATGAAGAACAGGCCCATCAGCAAGCCGCGAAAGGGCTCGATATCGGCTTCGAGCTGGTGGCGGAAGTTGGATTCCGACAGCAGCAGGCCGGCAAGGAAGGCGCCCAGCGCCATCGACATGCCGACGGCTTCCATCAGCACCGCCGCGCCGAGCACGATGAACAAAGCCGCCGCCGTGAGGATTTCGCGCGCCCCCGCGCGCGCCAGCAGGCGGAACAAGGGATTCAGCGCGTAATGGCCCGCCAGGATGACGAAGGCCAGCGCTGCAAAAGCCTGCGACAGATTGATCAGCGCGTCATGCATCGAGCCGGCGAGCGAGGCGGAAGCGCCTGCCGCCCCGGAGCCGAGCAGCGGGATCAGCGCCAAAGCGGGCGCGACGGCGATGTCCTGCGCCAGCAGGACGGCGAACACCCGACGGCCATAAGCGGCCTGCGTGTCGCCGCGCTCCTCCAGCAATTGCATGGCGATGGCGGTGGCGGAAAAGGCCAGCGCCAGACCCGCGGCCAGCGCGCCGAACAGGCCGAGATGCAGGAATCGATGCGCCGCATAGGCGAGCGGCGCGGCGGTCAGCACCATCTGGCTGACGCCGACCAGGCCGATATCGCGACGCAGGGCGTAGAGCCGCTGCGGCTTCAGCGACAGGCCGATGAGGAAGAGCAGCAGGACGACGCCGAGCTGGGAAATGTTCAGCGTCATCTTCGGCTCGGCGATCAGCCCGAGGCCCGAGGGACCGATGGCGACGCCGGCGGCGAGATAGCCGATGACGGAGCCGAGCCCGGCGAAGCGGAAGGACGGCGCGAAGACGATCGCGGCGGCGAGTAGGATCAGGATCGGGACGAGGAAGCTCGTCTCGCTGCTCAGTTCCGGCATGGGATCCGCGGAATGGTTTCGAGGGGACGGCGATTCACCGCGCCGGCGACGCCTTAGGCAAATATAGAGGCGAAAGCGCGGCGCGGGAAGCCCGTCCTCGATTTGCGCGGGACGCCCGCGCTTGACATCGCAGCCCCCCGCGCTCACAAGCTTTTTCAGGTCAAGGCCGTTCCGAAAGGTCCCCGGATGAGCGTAAAGCCCAGCCTGAACGTGTTTCTTTGCGCGCCGCGCGGCTTCTGCGCCGGCGTCGTGCGCGCGATCGACATTGTCGAACACGCTTTGCGCAAATTCGGCGCCCCGGTCTATGTGCGCCACGAAATCGTGCATAACCG
>NZ_JAYSBG010000220.1:0-6091 GCF_041915505.1 Rhodoblastus sp.
TCGGCATCACCAAGGCGAGCCTGCAGACCCGCTCGTTCATTTCGGCGGCTTCGTTCCAGGAGACCACCCGCGTCCTCACGGAAGCGGCGGTCAACGGCAAGATCGATACGCTGGAAGGCCTCAAGGAAAACGTCATCGTCGGCCGCCTGATCCCGGCCGGCACTGGCGCGGCCATGTCGAAGCTTCGCAATATCGCGACCACCCGCGACGACCTGATCCTGCAGCAGAAGGCCGAGGCCTCCTCGGCCCCGCCCCCGGCGCTCCCCGCCGCGGAATGATTCAAAACAAAGGCCGCCCGAGAGGGCGGCCTTTTTGCTGGCGCGCCGCGGACGGCGTTGTCAATCGACCGGCGTGAGCCTGATGCCGCGCTGTTCGACGATTTCCCGCAGAATGCGGAGCAGGGCCTCGCGATCCCCCGGCGGCAGGCGACCAAAGAATTCAGCGTCATTGGCGTCGGCCAGAGCCGCCAGTTCGGGCACAAGCGCGCGGCCCGCCGACGTAAGGGCGAGCGTTTGCGCGCGGCCGTCCTCGGGATCGGCGGATCGGATCAGCAGCGATTTGGCGATGAGCCGGTCGGCCAGTTTGGTCACGGCGCCGCGCGTCATGCCCATTCGCTCGGCCAGACGGCTTGGGGCCAGTCTCTCCTCTCCGAATAGCTGACGCATCAGAACCCATTCGGCCACGGTCACGCCATGGGCCTCCACCTTGCGGGCGAAGGCCTGCGAGACATGGTTCGACACCATGCGCATCCAATAGCCGAGATGGCTGGTGAGTTCGGACGGCAGTCGTCCCGGCGACATGAGGGCCTCGTTCCTTGACTAGGAAACTGTATCGAGGCGATTTCCTTGTCAATGACATTGCGAAGCAATCCGGGTGACCGTTCAGCCGGTTGGATGGTGGATTGCTTCGCCATAGCCCGTCGAAAGACGGGCGTCTTCCGACGCCCTAGGGCTCGCAATGACACGCGTAGGGCAGGGAGGGGCCGCGCCCCTCCCACGGCGGTTCAGCCGTTGGCGGCTTGCTTGCGTTCGCGCAGGAACTGGAAGAATTCCACGCCCTCGCGGAGGCGGCGCTTCAGCATCTGGCGGTCGCGCACCATTTCATTGACGATCGAGCCGATCTTGCTCGGGCGGAAATAGAACTGGCGATAGAAGGTCTCGACGGCGTCGAAGATCTCCTTGTGGCTCAGGTCGGGATAGTGCAGCGGCGCGATCTGGACGCCGTTCTCGTCCACCAGTTCGGCGTTGGCGCTGTCGAGCCAGCCGTTCTCGATCGCCTGGCTGTAGAGGACGGTGCCGGGATAGGGCGCGGCCAGCGACACCTGAAGGGTGTGCGGATTGACCTCCTTGGCGAAGGCGATGGTTTCCTTGATCGTCTCGCGGGTTTCGCCGGGCAGGCCCATGATGAAGGTGCCGTGGATGGCGACGCCGAGCTCGCGGCAATCCTTGGCGAATTGCTTCGCCACCTCGACCCTCATGCCCTTCTTGATATTGTGCAGGATCTGCTGATTGCCGGATTCATAGCCGACCAGCAGCAGGCGCAGGCCATTGGCCTTCATCACTTCCAGCGACTTGCGCGGCACATTGGCCTTGGCGTTGCACGACCAGGTCACGCCGAGCTTGCCAAGCTCCTTGGCGATGGCTTCTGCGCGGGGCAAGTCATCCGTGAAGGTGTCGTCGTCGAAGAAGAACTCCTTCACCTGCGGGAAGTTCTCCTTGCACCATTTGATCTCCTCGATCACATGGGCGACGCTGCGGGTGCGGTAGCGATGGCCGCCAACCGTCTGCGGCCACAGGCAGAAGGTGCAGCGCGATTTGCAGCCGCGTCCCGTATAGATCGAGATATAGGGGTGCTTGAGATAGCCGATGAAATAATTCTCGATCTTCAGGTCGCGTTTGTAGACCGGCGCGACGAAGGGCAGGGAATCCATGTCTTCGAGGATCGGCCGCTCGCCATTGTGATGGATATTGCCGTCGGCGTCGCGCCAGGACAGGCCGAGAATGTCCTTCCAATCCTTGCCGTCGGCGACGTCCTTGACGGTGAAGTCGAATTCGTTGCGGGCGACGAAATCGACGCAGGGCGCGTCCTTCAGGCTACCGTCGGCGTCCACCGCCACTTTCGCGCCGATCAGACCGACCTTGAGGGCCGGATTGGCGGCCTTCAGCGCTTCGATGCACTTCACATCGGAGGCGAAGGAGGGCACGGAGGTGTGCACGATGACCAGATCGAAATCCTTGGCCTGCGCCACGACCTCGGCAAGGCTGGTCTTGTGCGGCGGGGCGTCGATCAGTTTGGAATTCTCGACCAGAGCCGCCGGCTGGGCCAGCCAGGTCGGATACCAGAAGGAGGCGATTTCGCGTCGCGCCTGATAGCGCGACCCGGCGCCGCCATCGAATCCGTCAAAGGACGGCGCTTGCAAAAAGAGAGTGCGCATTCGGTCCTGCTCCGCCTAAGCTATTTAATGAACACGGGAAATCATCGCGCCACCAAGCCCGCCAATCGCGGCCATTCCGTGGCGCCCCGCGCGGAATTGGCCGCGATATAAACAACATCCGGCCCGATCAATCAATCGCCGCCTCGTCCGGGCGCGCCGCGCCCGGGTTGGACGAGGCCGCCATCTGGCCCGAGAGAAAGCGCGCCAGCGCCGGCCCGACCAGAATGACCATCAGCACGCGTGCGGTTTGCAATGCCATGACGAAAGACATGTCGAGCTTGGCCGAGGCCGCGACAATGGCGACGGCGTCGATGCCGCCCGGACTCATCGCGAGATAGGCGGTCATCGGATCGAGATGGGCCAGTCGCGCCAGAACGAAGGCGAGGCCGCCGCACAAGGCGATCAAGGCGAGGGTCGCGCCGAGGATCGCGGGGAGCGCCCGCACGGCGTGGCGCAGGATATCGCGGGTGAAGCGCAGGCCGACGGCCCAGCCGAGCAAAGCGTAATTCAGCGCCAGAAAGGCGCGCGGCAGTTCGAGCGTGAACAAGCCGAGATCCTGCGCCGCCGCGCCGGCGAACAACGGCAGCAGCAGCGGGCCGGCGGGCAGTTTCGTTACCCGCGCCAGCCAGGCCGCGCCGAGCAGCAGCGCCAGGGTCAAGGCGAAGCGAGGCCAGTCGACTGGCGCGATGAAAGCCACGGCCGCCGCGCCGGCCTGGTCCGCGCCGGGCATGGCGAAACGCGCGATCAGGCTGGCGATCAGCGCGACCAGCAGCACGCGCAAATATTGCATGAAGGCGACCAGGCGCATGTCGGCGCCATAGGCCTCGGCCATCACGATCATGGCGGAAGCGGCGCCGGGCAGGGCGCCCCAGATCGCGGTCGCGCCGGGCAGCACGCGCCAGCGGGTCAGCAGCCAGCCGAAGGCGCCGCTGACCAGCACGACCGACAGGGCCGCGGCGAGGAAAACCGGCCAGTCGCGCGCCATTTCGGCGAGAATCTCAGGGGTCATTTTCTGCGCGATCATGCCGCCGATCACCGCCTGCGCCATGATGAACAGGCGCGGCGGAAGCCGCGTCTGGCCTTCGAAGGCAGCGACCGTCGCGGCGGCGGCGATGGCGCCGAGCAGCAAGCCCGCCGGCAGCCGCGCGGCCGATAGCGCGGCGCCGAAGACCAGCGTCAGCGCGGCGAGCGCCGCCCATTGCGTTGCGGCCCGGCGGCCCAGGAAGGAGAAGTGCGACAGGCCGCTCATCCGGCGGCGAAGGCGAGTTCGGCGCTGGTCGTGACGCGCGCGAGGCGGGGGAAGATGTTTTTCACGGCGAAGTCATGCATGTCCGCCTTGCGCGAGGCGCACAGATCCTCGGCGATCACCACCTCGAAGCCAAGCTCCCACGCCTGGCGGGCGGTGGATTCGACGCCGAAATTGGTCGAGACGCCTCCAAGCACAACCGTGCGGATATGACGCCGGCGCAGTTGAAGTTCAAGTTCCGTGCCGAGAAAGGCGCCCCATTGACGCTTGGTGACGATAACGTCGCCGGGCGCCGCGACGCCTTCGACCAGATCGCTCCAGCCGGCCGGAAGGCCACCGGGCGGCAGCGCGGTCGGCTCATCGACGGGCTGGCGCGGGGCGTCGACGAAATCGGCGGCAAAGGCGACGCGGACCGGAAAGACCGGCGCGCCCGCCGCACGAAACCGCGTCGCCAGCGCCGAGGCGCGAGCGACTACATCCGCCGCCGCATGCGGCTCGGTCGCTGCGGAGGCGAGGATTCCTTTTTGCAGGTCGATCAGGACCAGGGCGGCGGCTTTGGGATCGAGCGCGATCATCGGGTCCTCACGAGAGGTTCGGGGCGAAGGAAAAGCGGGGCTGGCCAGTTCGGCCGAGATATGCGAGGATATCCTCGCAAATTGAATTTGAGGATATCCTCGCAGAAGTCAAGGCCCCCTGTTCCATGTCAGCTCCAGCGCCGGAAAAACTTGTTGAAGGCGCCGAACCGAAGCGCCTGCGCGGCCATTTGCGGGTTCAGGCGATTCTGGACGCGGCCGGCGCGCTATTCGCGGAGCGCGGCTATGACGCCGTGACCATGACGGAAGTCGCGGCGCGTTCGGGCGCGGCGATCGGCTCGCTCTATCGGTTCTTCCCGACCAAGGAGGTGCTGGCCGACGCTTTGCTGCGGCGTTATGGCGAGCGGATCGACGCGGAACTGGCCGCTCTGGCCGACGAGGCCGCGACCCTGCCGCTCGACGCCTTCGCCGACGCTTTCGTCGATCACGCGCTGGCCTGGGCGCCGGACCGCGCCGCCGCTCTGGTCCTGATCGAGGCGCGCCACATGGCGGGGCCGCAGCGCGAACGCCTTCGCGAATCCATGCGCGCGCGGTTCTGCGAGACGATCGCGCACGTCAATCCGGCGCTGGGTCCGGATCGGGTCGAGGCCAAGGCCAGGGTCTTGCATCAGTTGTTCAAGCTCGTCGCCGCGAATGCCGGCGAGGGCGCGGCCGTGCTGCGCGAATTGCGCGCGCTGGTCGCGGGTTTTCTGCGGGGGCGGGCCGCCGATGGCTGAGTTTTTACTGCCCGAAGATCGACCATTTCATGCGACGCGCAAGGCGTTCGAGCGCGATGCGGCCGAGATGCGAATTGCCGGATTCGTCCAGCCCCGGCGACCAGACCGCGATCGAGGCCTGACCTGGCGCGACGGCGAGAATACCGCCGCCGACGCCGCTTTTTCCTGGCAGGCCGACCCGATAGGCGAATTCGCCGGAGCCGTCATAATGGCCGCAGGTCAGCATCAAGGCGTTGATGCGTCGCGCCCGCTCGGCCGAGACGATCGAGCAGCCGGTGTCGGGATTGCGGCCGGAATGGGCGAGGAAGCGTCCGGCGCGCGCCAGTTGCTCGCAGGTCATGGCGATGGCGCAATGGTGGAAATAGGTTCCGAGCACGAAATCAACCGGGTTCCGCAGCACCCCGAAGCTCTTCATGAAATTGGCCAACGCGGCGTTGCGGAAGCCGGTGGCCTTTTCCGAACGCGCCACGGATTCGTCGATGAAGACGGAATCGTCCTGCGCCGCGAAGCGGATGAAGCGCAGGATTTCGCCCAAGGCCTCGCGCGGCGGATGGCCGCTCAGGATCACATCGGTCACGGCCAGCGCGCCGGCGTTGATGAAGGGATTGCGCGGCACGCCTTTTTCCAGTTCGAGCTGGACGATGGAATTGAAGGCGTTGCCGGAGGGCTCCCGGCCGACTCGACGCCACAGCGAGTCGCCGGCCAGACCCAGCGCCAGCGTGAGGGTGAAGACCTTGGAAATGCTCTGGATGGAGAAGGGAAGGTCGCAATCGCCGCCGCAGGCGAGGGTTCCATCGGCGGCGACGACCGCGAGCCCGAACCGGGCCGGGTCGACATGGGCCAGTTCCGGGATATAGGTCGCGACGTCGCCCCTGTCGTCGCGGCGCGCCATTTCGTCGGCTATTTCGTGGACGATCTCTTGCAGATCCGGCAATTCCCATTCCTCTTGCGCAAGCTGCGCCGGAGCGCCAAATCCGACGCAGGCTAACGGAATTTGCCTTGCCGCAATAGCGTCAGATCAAGGCGATAAACATTATGCGCGTCTAGGCTCGCGCGTGAAATGCGAGGTTTTCCCTTGAACCAGAGTGATGACAAGGAAACG
>NZ_JAYSBG010000221.1:0-6014 GCF_041915505.1 Rhodoblastus sp.
CGGATTGGTTTCGGCCTGCGGCTACCCGGAGGGCTTGCTGGTCGCGCCCGATCAGCGCGAGGCGCTGGTCGCCTGCTGGATGGACGATGTGCTAGCGGCGATCGATGTGAACAGCCTGAAAGTGACGCGGAAAATCCCGGTCGGCGCCAGCCCCCGCGCCTTTGGGCAGTTCATCGCGCCGGACGCACGGTGAGGCGCCCTTTCAGGGCAGCGGCTCGATTTTCGTCACGCGCGGCGCGCCGGACAAAGGTTTGAAAACGAAGATGCGGACCCGGGAAACTCCTCCGCCACGCGTCTTTTCATCGGCGGTGAAGCAGAAATTCATTCCCGCCACGACCTGCCGCGAGACGGTCAGCGGCTCGTAAGAAATATCCGCAATAGTCCCGATCGCCTGCGCGAAAACCACCTTCGCCTCTTCGTCGAGCGGCTCGAAAGCGCCATAGGCCCCGACCAGGGGCGCGGATGGATCACGCGTCTCCGCATGGACCGCAAGACCGGCGAGTGCGAGCATCAGGCCGCCGAAAAAAATCCTGCGCCCCGCCGTCACCACATATCCAGCGCCGCGCGCGCCTCGTCCGACATGCGGCTCTGGTCCCACGGCGGATCGAACACCAGATTGACCTCGACGCCAGCCACGCCCGGCACCGCCGCGACCGCGTTCTCGACCCAGACCGGCATGTCGCCCGCCACCGGGCAGCCCGGCGCGGTGAGGGTCATCTCGATCTTCACGAAACGGCTCTCATCGATATCGACGCGGTAGATCAGGCCGAGTTCGTAGATGTCGGCGGGAATTTCAGGATCGAACACCGTCTTCAGCGCCGTGACGATGCTTTCGGAGAGCCGTTCCAGCTCTTCCGGCGAAATGGCGTCCTGCACCGCGATGGCGGGGCGGTTCGGTTGAATTTCGGCGTCGGGCTTGGCGTGTTCGTTCATCGCGAAAATCCGGTCAGGCGAAAAGATGGGCGGCGCGATCCAGCGCCGCAACCAGAGCGTCGACTTCCGCGCGCGTATTATAGAGCGCGAAGCTCGCCCGGCAGGTTGAGGTGACCCCGAAACGCGCCAGCAAAGGCTGGGCGCAATGGGTGCCGGCGCGCACCGCGACGCCGGAACGGTCGATGACCGTGGAGACGTCATGGGCGTGCGCGCCGTTCATTTCGAAGGAGAACAAGGCGCCCTTGCCCGGCGCGGTTCCGAACAGGCGCAGATAGGGCAGATCGGCGAGGCGTTTTCCGGCATAGGCCGCGAGGTCGGCCTCATGGGCGTGGATCGCGTCGCGACCGATGCGCTCCATATAATCGAGCGCGGCGCCGAGGCCGATAGCCTCGACGATGGGCGGCGTGCCCGCCTCGAAACGCTGCGGCGGAACGCCATAGGTGACATTATCGAGCGTCACCGTCTCGATCATCTCGCCACCGCCGGCGAAGGGCGGCAGTTTCGACAGCCATTCCTTCTTGCCATAGAGCGCGCCAATGCCGGTCGGGCCGTAAAGCTTGTGGCCGGTGACGACATAGAAATCGACGTCGAGATCGCGCACGTCGACATCGCAATGGACCGCGCCCTGCGAGCCGTCGACCAGCACGGGAACGTCGCGCTCATGGGCGAGGCGGACGATCTCCTTCACCGGCGTGACCGTGCCCAGCACATTGGACATATGGGTGATCGCGACGATCTTGGTCCGGTCCGTCAGCGCCGCCTCGAATTTGTCGAGCGAAAACGAGCCATCGTCCTCGACATCGACCCATTTCAGCTTCGCGCCCTTGCGCTCGCGCAGAAAATGCCAGGGCACGACATTGGAATGATGCTCCATGATCGAGAGCACGATTTCGTCGCCCTCCGCGATATGGGCCAGGCCATAGGACGACGCGACGAGATTGAGCGCCTCGGTGGCGCCGCGCGTGAAAATGATCTCCTCGGTCGAGCCGGCGTTGAGGAATGCGCGCATTTTTTCGCGCGCCGCCTCGAAGGCGTCGGTCGCGGCGTTGGCGAGATAATGCAGGCCGCGATGGACGTTGGAATATTCATGTTCGAAGGCATGGACCATGCGCTCGATCACGGCGCGCGGCTTCTGCGCCGAAGCGGCGTTGTCGAGATAGACCAGCGGCTTGCCATAGGGGCGCTCGGCCAGAATGGGAAAATCCGCGCGGATTTTCTCGACGTCATAGGGCGCGATCTTCACCGGCTGGTTCATGCAAAAACTCCTCCGGCGAGCAGGTCGGCGAGATCCGCCTTCAGCAGATCGCGCAGCCTTTCATCCGCCAGCGCATCGAAGGCTTCGGCCGCGAAAGCCTCGACCAGAATGGCCTGCGCCTCGGCGCGCGGCACGCCGCGCGATTCCATATAGAATAATTGATTGGCGTCGAGCTTGGCGCAGGCCGCGCCATGGCCGCAGGCGACGTCGTCGGCGAAAATCTCCAGCTCCGGCTTGGACGACATGGCGGCGTCATCCGAGAGCAGGAGCCCACGGCAGAGCATCTTGCCATCGGTCTTCTGGGCGTGCGGCGGCACCACGATCTTGCCCTGAAACACGCCATTGGCCTGATCGGCGAGCACATATTTGAACGTCTCTCGGCTGATGCAGGACGGCGCGTCATGCGTCACCGTGAGCGTCACATCGGCATGTTCGCGCCCGCGCAAAAGCGTCGCGCCCGTGAGATGAAGCTGCGCGTCTTCTCCGGCGCAGGAGGCGAAAATCTGCCGCCGCAGGAAAGGCGCGCCGGCAAGCAGGGAAGCCGCGCGCAACTGGGCTTCCGCGTCCAGCCGCGCGACAATAGTCTGCACGTCTACCGCCGCGGCGCCGCGCGCGCGGCAGGCGTAATCCAGTTCCGCGCCGCGCCCGAGCGCGATGAACAAAGCGCTGTCGCCAAAACCCTCGCCCGCCTCGGCGCGGGTTTCGAGCAAAGTGGCTCGCGCGCCGTCGCCCAGCGTGACCAGATGGCGCGCGAAGCGGCTCTGCGCGGCCGGCGCGCTGGCTAGCGAAACCAGCTCCAGAACCTTTTCGATCCGCGCGCCGGCCGCGATCTCGATGGCGACGCCGCCCTGCGCGAAACCGGCGTTGAGATCAAGCAGCGCGTCTTCCGCGCCTTGCGCGAGTGCGGCGACGCTCTTGTCGTCCGCCGCCAGAGGGCGGATGGTCACGCCCGGCGCCGAAGTGAGATCGTCCGACAATTCGGCAATGAAGAAGCCATCGACAAGGACGATTTTCAGCCGGTCGGACGGCGCAAGAACGGCCTTCGCCCGCGCCAGGGCGTCCGCATCGGGCCGGCCCGCGCGCGGCGGAGCGGCGCGGAGCTTCGCGCGCAGATCGGTGTAATGCCAGGCCTCATTGCGGCGCGACGGCAGGCCGGCGCGGGCGAAACGCTCCATGGCGGAGCGCCGCTGCGCGTCGGCGCGTTCGTCGAGCGCGAAGCCCGCCAGGAAATCCTGTTCGGCCTGCGTCGGATTTTGCAGCAGCGCGCCCATCACGCGGCCTCGTCGACATAATCGGCATAGCCGCTCTTTTCGAGCTCCAGCGCCAGTTCCGCGCCGCCGCTCTTCACGATGCGGCCCCTGGACATGACATGGACCGTGTCCGGCGCGATCAGGTCGAGCAGGCGCTGGTAATGGGTGATGACGAGCAGGCCGCGCTCCTTCGAGCGCAAAGCGTTGACGCCTTCCGCGCAGACGCGCAAGGCGTCGATGTCGAGGCCGGAATCCATTTCATCCAATATGGCGAATTTCGGCTCCAGCAGCGCCATCTGCAGGATTTCCATGCGCTTCTTCTCGCCGCCGGAAAAGCCCAGATTCACCGGGCGTTTCAGCATGTCCTGCGAGATGTTCAGCTTGCCCGCCGCCTCGCGCACGCGCTTCATGAATTCGGGCGTCGAAAGCTCCGCTTCCTCGCGCGCCTTGCGCTGCGCATTGAGCGCCGCCTTGAGGAAGGTCATGGTCGCGACGCCGGGAATTTCCAGCGGATATTGGAACACCAGAAACAGCCCAAGCGCCGCGCGTTCGGCGGGCGTCTTGTCGAGCAGATCGATTCCATCGAGCCGGACTGAGCCTTCGGTCACCTCATAATCGGCGCGGCCGGCGACGACATAGGAGAGCGTCGATTTGCCCGAGCCGTTCGGCCCCATGATCGCGGCGACCTCGCCATCCGCGACGGTGAGCGACAGGCCGTCGATGATTTTCTTGCCGGCGACGGAAACGTGGAGGTTTTCGATTTCAAGCATGACGGAACCTTGAAGAGAAAAACGCGATGACGGCGGCGGGAATCAGCCGACGCTGCCCTCAAGCGAAATGGCGATGAGTTTCTGGGCCTCGACGGCGAATTCCATCGGCAATTGCTGCAATACGTCGCGGACGAAGCCATTGACGATCAGAGCCGTCGCCTCTTCGGCGGAAAGCCCGCGCTGCATGCAATAGAACAATTGGTCGTCGGAGATTTTCGACGTCGTGGCCTCATGCTCGAAAACGGCCGAGGAATTCTTGGCCTCGATATAAGGCACGGTATGAGCGCCGCAGGCGTTGCCGATCAACAGCGAGTCGCAATTGGTGAAATTGCGCGCGTTGGCGGCTTTGCGATGGGCGGAAATCTGGCCGCGATAGGTGTTCTGCGAATGGCCGGCGGCAATGCCCTTGGAGATCACGCGGCTCGACGTATTGGCGCCGAGATGGATCATCTTGGTGCCGGAATCGACCTGCTGATAGCCGTTGGAAATGGCGATCGAGTAAAACTCGCCGCGCGAATCGTCACCACGTAAAATGCAGGATGGATATTTCCAGGTGATGGCCGAGCCGGTTTCGACCTGGGTCCAGGAGATTTTCGAGCGCGCGCCGCGGCAATCGCCGCGCTTGGTGACGAAGTTATAAATTCCGCCCTTGCCCTCGCTGTCGCCGGGATACCAGTTCTGCACCGTGGAATATTTGATCTCGGCGTCGTCATGCGCGATCAGTTCGACCACCGCCGCATGAAGCTGGTTCTCGTCGCGCTGCGGCGCGGTGCAGCCTTCGAGATAGGACACATAGGAGCCCTTGTCGGCGATGATCAGCGTGCGCTCGAACTGGCCGGTGTTCTTCTCATTGATGCGGAAATAGGTCGAAAGCTCCATCGGGCAGCGCACGCCAGGCGGCACATAGACGAAGGAGCCGTCGGAAAACACCGCCGAATTGAGGGTGGCGAAATAATTGTCGGTCACGGGCACGACCGAGCCGAGATATTTCTTCACCAGTTCGGGATGGGTCTGCACCGCTTCGGAAATCGGGCAGAAGATCACGCCCGCCTTGGCCAGCTCGGCCTTGAAGGTGGTGGCCACCGAGACCGAATCGAACACCGCGTCCACGGCCACCTTGCGGGCGTTGGGATCCTGCTGCACGCCGGCCAGGATTTCCTGCTCACGCAGGGGAATGCCGAGCTTCTCATAGGTGCGCAGCAGTTCGGGATCGACCTCGTCAAGCGATTTCGGCCCTTCGGCGCTTTTCGGCGCGGCGTAATAATAAAGGTCCTGATAATCGATCGGCGGATAATGGACCCGAGCCCATTGCGGCTCGGTCATGGTCCGCCAGCGGCGAAAGGCGTCGAGGCGCCATTCCGTCATCCAGCCCGGCTCGTTCTTCTTGGCCGAGATGAAGCGAACGATATCCTCGTCCAGGCCCTTGGGGGCCTTTTCCGATTCGATCTGTGTCGTGAAGCCGTATTTATAGGCGTCGACGTCGAGCGTCTTGACCTTGTCGACAGTCTCTTGGACAGCCGCCATTACAAAATCTCCTCACCTAACGCGGGTTCAAGGCCCGCTGGTTGAGTCTATGTCCGAAGCGGATCAGGTCCGGAGCCTTCGCCGCATTCTCTCTCGCACCTTAGACAATATTTCCAGAAAACGCACGCATTCTTCCCGATCCGACGCCCAGCCGAGGCTGATACGAAGGGCTGAACGCGCAAGCTCGGCTGAAACGCCCATCGCGGCCAGCACATGCGAAGGCGTCACCTTGCCCGAGGAGCAGGCCGAGCCGGAGGACAAAGCCACGCCCTCGACATCGAA
>NZ_JAYSBG010000222.1:0-5969 GCF_041915505.1 Rhodoblastus sp.
TATAGGCGTAGTCGCCCGGCGCGCCGTGCTGGGCCGCGGCGGTCGGCGCGGCGACGGCGTCCTTCAGCGTGGTCACCAGCAGCCGGATATTGACGAACTGGTTGGGGAACAGGGCTTCGTCCTTGTTATCGAAATTGGCGCGCAGCTTGACCATGCCGGTGGTGGTGTCGACCTGGTTGTCGAGCACGCTGACCTCGCCCGTCGCGAGCAGCTTCACATTGGCGCGGTCATAGGCCGTGGCGATGAGTTTGGCGCCGTCGCGCATCTGCGGCAGGATCTTGGCCAAAGCGTCCTCGGGCACCGAGAACAGCACCGACATCGGCTGCATCTGGGTGATGACCGCGATGCCGGTCGAAGAGCCCGCCGTGACGTAATTGCCCGGATCGACCAGCCGCAGGCCGATGCGGCCGTCGACCGGCGAGACGATATGAGCGTAGGTCAGGTTGAGAGTCTGGGCGTCGATCAGGGCCTGATCGGCGCGCACCGTGCCCTCATATTGCTGCACGACGAATTTCTGGTTCTGCGCTGTCTGGGCCGCGATCGAATTCTGCTTCAGCAGGGTCTGGTAGCGGTCTTCATCGGACTTGGCCTGTGCGAGCAGGCCCTGGTCGTGGGCGAGCTGGCCCTCATATTGCGCCTTCAGCGCCTGATAGGGGCGCGGGTCGATCTGGGCGAGGAAATCGCCCTTCTTGACATGCTGGCCTTCCGTGAAGGCGACCTCCTGGAGATAGCCCGAAATCTGGCTGACGACAGTCACAGTGGCGAGCGGGGTGACCGTGCCGAGCGCGCTGATGACGACATGAATGTCGCGCGGCGCGACGGTCGCGACGCCGACCGGCGCTTTGCCGCCCACATCGGCGCGCCTGCCGCCGCCGGTCGTGGCCGCCTGTTCGGTCGGCGCGGCGGCGTCGGTCGGCTGGTGGTAATGGCGCCAGCCCCAATAGGCCGCGGCGGCGACCAGGATCAGCAGCGCCCAGCGCAGCCAGGGGCCGGGACGCTGCGGCGGCTTGGCGCGGACCGACCAGTCTTCGCCCGGCGGGCTGACGGTCGAACCGCCGCCGTCGGTCTGGCGTTGCGTGATGGTCATGTCGCTCTCGTTCATGCGGGCAAACTTTCGCGGTCACACCCGGTTCGGGCGCCTGTCGGCGGGCGGCCGGTTTCTCGCCTCCTGCCGATTTAAGTGGCGGAAGCGCAAATTTTAAGGCGTCGGCGGAATCGGCGCGGAGCGCGCGATCGCCTCGATCAGCGGCGGCGCCTTCTCCCCTGCGATGCTTTCGGCGTCGAACCCGCCGCCGAGCGCCTCGATCAATGCGATGCTGGCGGCGAACAAGGCCTGACGGGTCGCCAACACCGCCTCCTCGTCGGCGAGCAGAGTGGCTTCCGCCACGACGACCGTGGTGAAGGCGACCGTGCCGGCGCGATATTGGTTGAGATAGACCTTGACGGCCTCGGCCGCCTCGTCGCGCGCCTTTTCCTGCACTTTGAGCTGCTTCGCATAGACGCGCAGCGCGACCAGTTGATCCTCGACCTGCTGGAAGGCGGTTAGCACCGTCTGCCGGTAATTGGCGGTGGCCTGGCGCCAGGCGGCCTTGGTGGCGTCGAGCTGGGCGGCGCGCAGGCCGCCGTCAAACAGCGGATCGGCCGCCTGAGCCCCCAGCGACCAGATCTGATAGGCCGCCAGGAAGGGAAAGGCGTTCGGCCCCTCGAAGCCTCCGGCGGCCGAGAGGGTGATGGTCGGATAATAGGCGGCGACGGCGACGCCGATCAGGGCGTTCTGCTCGGCGACGATGCGTTCGGCGGCGGCGATGTCGGGCCGGCGCTCCAGCAGGCCGGAAGGCAGGCCGGGGGGGACGACCGGCGGCGATTGCGGCAGCACGCCGCGCTTGATGCTCAGATCCGAGGGCGGCCGGCCGGTCAGAACCGCGATGGCGTGTTCATATTGCTGGCGCGGAACCTGGGTGGCGATCGACTGCGCCTGCGTGTTCAGAACCTGGGTCTGGGCGGTGATGAGGTCCGCCTTGGAGACGGTGCCGCTGTTATACTGGTTCCGCGTGATCGTCTCGGTTTCCTGATAGATCTTGACCGTGCGGTCCAGCAGCTCCTTCAGCGAATCCTCGTAGCGCAGGTTGAAATAGGCGGTGGCGAGCTGCGCCTGGGCCGAGAGCGTGGCGTTGGCCAGCGTGGCGGCGTCGGCCTGCGCGCCGGCGACATTGGATTCGACCTGGCGGCGGACCTTGCCCCAGATGTCGAGGGTCCAGCTCACCGTTCCCTGCGGATAGAACAGGGTCTTGGCGAAGGTCCGGTTCGTTGTCGAGGACAAAGCAGCGCCGGAGGCGCCGCCGGCCTGGGCGCCTTCGCCCGAGCGCGTGACCGGATAAGCCGCCGAAACGCCCGGCAGCAGGGAGGACTGCGTCTCCCGCACGATTGCCCGCGCCTGCTCATAGGCCGCGAGATAGGAGGCGACGTTCTGGTTGTCGATCGCGACCAGAGGCAGCAGGCGGTTCAGCTCCGCGTCGCGGTAGATCGACCACCACGCGCCGCGGTCGATATCGTCGCGCGGGCGGGCGGGCCGCCATTCCTTGGCTTCCTTGAAGGCGGACGCCTCCTTGAAAGCGGCGGGGGTCGGCGCCGTGGGGGGCGTGTAATCCGGACCGACAGTGCAGGAAGCCAGAAACAGGGCCGGGCCGGCGGCGATCAGCAGATTGCGGGTGGGCAAGGAGGTCATAGGCTCCATCCGCGCGACGGTTCGCCGGTCCGGGCCATTTTTCGCCCATCGTTTCGTCGCCGTTCGGTCCGCATGAGAAGTCCTATCAATCGCTGTCCAGCCGGTCTAAGACGCGGAGGACGCCTTATTTTTCCGATCCGGTACATGAACCATTCATTAATGATTCGGGCGTCGTCGCGTAAGGCGCCGCCCGACGGAGCCGGCGAATATTCTCGATCTGTGGCGGAAATGCGCAGGCCATGCTGACTGCTAGAAGCCTTGACGCAGCTGCGGGGCTTGGCTAGAGCGGCCCCTCCAGGGTTCATACCTGATCGTCATGGCGCTCGCGCCGCGCAAAGCCCGGAAATCGGGGGACTTACGCTGCGCGCTCCGCTCAAGCTCCCGCCCGGTTTTGCTTCCATGCAAGCAGCCTTTGGCGAAATTGCGCCGCGCCCCAAAGCGAACGGCATGACAATCGGGTCCGCCCGCTGGCGATCGCTCCCGCCGGCTCGCCGCGCGGCGGGCCCGACGCCGGAATTGCAAGGTTTGTCTGAATGGGTCCCAAGGATCGCAGTTTTCGCTACTGGATCGAATATCTCGGCTTTCGCCTGATGGGCGCGATTTTCGCGCTCATGCCGGTTGAAGTCGCGTCGAGCGTCGCCGGAGCGCTGATGGCGCGCATCGGCCCGATGTCCAACAAGCGCCATCCCCGGCTGATGCGCAATCTGGCGGCGGCCTTTCCCGAAATGAGCGAGCCGGAGCGCGAGAAGCTGGCGCGCGATGTCTGGGGCAATCTCGGCCGCGTCGTCGGCGAATTCTTCCATATCGACAGCATCGTGCGCGACCGGGTGGAGGTCGCCAATCCCGAATTGCTGGAGGAGATCGCCAGGAGCGACAAGGGCGCGGTGCTGTGCGGCGCTCACCAGGCCAATTGGGAAGGGGCGAGCGCGGTCGTCAACAAATTCGGCCTCAGTCCGATGGCCGTCTACCGCCCGATGAGCAATCCTTACGTCGACGCCGACATGCTGCGCCGCCGCGGCAAATATTACGCCGGCGGCCTGATGGCCAAGCACGATATCGAAACCCCGGTGGCGCTGATCCGCCACGCCCGTGCCGGCGGCGTCGTCGGCGTGCTGGTCGACCAGCAGGCCTTCATGGGCCTGCCGACGCCGTTTTTCGGACGCCCGGCGCAGACCACGCCCTTTCCGGCCATGCTGGCGCGACAATGTAACATTCCGTTGCTGCTGATCCACGGCTACCGGATGCCGGGCGTGCGCTTCCGCATGTTCATCACGCCGATCGAGGTGCCGCGCACCGACGACCGCAACGCCGATATCTACGCCGCCACTGCCGCCATGCAGGCGGAGCTGGAGAAATCGATCCGCCAGCATCCCGACCAGTGGATGTGGACGCACGACCGCTGGCGGTGAGTCACGGTTTCTTGGCGAACGCGCTCCAGAGGCGGACCTGGGCGCGATAGAACGGCCGGCCGATCTCGCGCGCGAGGCGGTGGCCCAGCGGCTTGCGCCGCGCCTGGATGGTGGAGCCGCCGAGCGCCGCCGAAACGTCGCCGACGCCCGACGGCTTGAAGGCCAGAAGCTCGACGCCCGTCACCCAGGACATTTGCAGAAAGGTGTCGACCGGCCGGTCGAACGGCTCGGTGACGGCCAGCAGCCGCTGCGCCGCCTCGCCCGACACGAATTGCGCGATGGCGCGCAAAGGCGGATTATCCGGCCGGATCAGCGCGACGCCTTCCGCGTGCGCCAGAGTTTCGCCATTGATCCGCGTCTTGTCGGACGGCGCCAGAGCGTAGCGCCATAGCGTGCGCGTTTCACGGGCGAGGGCGCAGGTCCGGGCGAAGGCGGCGGCGTCGATTTCGGCGTCGTCCTCGAATACGAGGGCGTAATCCAGCCCTTCCTCGACGATCCGCCGCCAGGCGTCGCGGTGGCTCAGGAAAACCCCGATCTCAGCGCGGTTCAGGCTAAAGGGATAGCGCGGCCGCCGCGCCTGCCGCGCATAGGCGCGGTCGATCTCATCGGGCGCCAGCGCGGCGCCGTCGGTCGCCGCGAGAATTTCGCTCGGGCAGGGCAGAGCGGCGCGCAGGCGCTCGACCTGCGGACGGCGCTGGGCGGACCGTTCGAGATGGATGATGAACGCCTTGAGGTCGGACATGTCTGGTTGCGGCCCCGATCACCGCGTTTCTAGCCGGCTCCGCGTCCGCTGTCAGCGGCGCCGCTTTGACAAAGCGCGGGAAAAGGTCTTTCTCGGCAAAAAAGCAACAGGATCGAGACCGTGCCGACAATCGAAGCCGCGCCGAAACTGCCCATTTCCGCGACCGTGATCTGCAAGAACGAGGAGATCTGCCTGCCGGCCTGCCTCGCCAGCCTGGAGGCTTGCGCGGAAATCGTGGTGGTCGATTCCGGCTCGACCGACGGCACTCTGGGCGTGGTGCGGGATTTCATCGCCCGTGGCTGGCCGATCCGGCTGATCGAGCGCGACTGGCCGGGTTACGCCAAGCAGAAGCAGTTCGCGCTGGAGCAGGCGACCCAGGACTGGGTGCTGAGCGTCGACGCCGACGAATGGCTCGACCCGGAGCTGCGCGGCGAACTGCCGCGCCTGATTCAGACGCCGCCGCAGGTTTCGGGCTGGCGGCTGCAACGCGCCCTGACCCTGTTCGGCCGCAAGACGCCCGCGCCGCGCGGGACCAAGCCGGAACTTATCCTGCGGCTGGCGCGCCGCGACCGGGTGCGTTTCGACGAAAATCTTCTGGTCCACGAGGGCCTGCTGGCGGAGGGCGAAACGCGCGACGCCACCCATGGCCTGCTGCGCCACGAGCGCGCCCTTCGGCTCGACGCGCAGCTCGGCAAGGAAATCACCTACGCCCGGCTCAAGGCGCAACAGCGCATCGCCAATGGCAAGAAGCCCAGCCTCCTCAAACTGGTGGTCAATCCGCCGCTCTATTTCTTCCGGGTCTATGTGCTGCGGCGGATGTTCCTGTGCGGAATCCCCGGCTTCATCCACGCCTGGACCGGCGCGATCTATTCGCTGATCTGCGAGGCGCTGCATTACCAGATGTGGATCGAGGGCTATCGGAAGGACTAGGCCGTGTGGACGAATATGATCAAACACGGGCCTGCTAGCCGGATGCGGCGACTCCAGTAGCCTGACGGATGGCCGATGCAATCTCGTCTTCGCTGCGTCCTCCGTTGATGGCGATGCGCCCGCCGAAGACGAAGTGAGGAACTGACCTGACCCCGGCCGCCGT
>NZ_JAYSBG010000223.1:0-5896 GCF_041915505.1 Rhodoblastus sp.
CCATCCTTTTGGCCCCATGGTAAATATCGACGCTGCGCTCGAAACCTTGCCGAAGGCTTAAGCGGACCGACAGCCGCCATCGGGGCCACATGTTTAAAATGTGAACGGACGGCAAAGGTTCCGCACGAAAGTGGCGCGGATGCTTTGACGCGCGGCCCGAATTGGTTTAGCCCCGCCTCCGCGCCGCTGGCGCGACCACCATCGGCCTGTGCGAGGCGATGGCTCCGATTTCGTCGAGGCCCGAAATGAACATTTACGCCGAGTTCCACGCCCGCATCGCCGCCATTCTCCGGCGGTTCGCCGGCGAGGGCCGCCTGCCGGCCGGTCTCGATCCGGCGCGTTTCGTGGTCGAGCCGCCGCGCGACGCCAGCCTCGGCGATCTCGCCTGCAATGCAGCTATGGTCTTCGCCCGCGACGTCAAGGCCTTTTACGCCGACCCGCGCCAGCTCGCGACGGAGCTGGCGTTTGAATTGGCGCAGGAGCCGGATGTCGAGCAGGCCGAGGTGGCCGGGCCGGGCTTTCTGAATATCCGGCTAAAGAAAGCCGTGTTCGGCGAAATCTTGCGCGCCGTTCTGCGCCAGGGCGCCGATTTCGGACGTGGCGCCGCCGAGCCTCCGGCGGGACAAAAAGCGCGGCTGACGGCGAAAAAAGTCAATGTGGAATATGTCTCGGCCAATCCGACCGGCCCGATGCATGTCGGCCATGGCCGCGGCGCCGTGTTCGGCGATGCGCTCGCGAGCCTGATGGAATTCGCCGGCTCCGAAGTCACGCGCGAATATTACATCAATGACGCCGGCGCGCAGGTGGATGTGCTCGCGCGTTCGGCGTTCCTCCGCTATCGCGAGGCCTTGGGCGAGACGATCACGGTGCCGGATGGGCTCTATCCCGGCGATTATCTCAAGCCGGTCGGCGCCGCTCTGGCCGCGAAATATGGCGCAAGCCTGCGCGACAAGCCTGAGAGCGAATGGCTTGAGCCCGTGCGCGCCATCGCCATCGACGCCATGATGGACATGATCCGCGACGATCTGGCGGCGCTCAACATCACCCACGAGGTGTTTTTCTCGGAACGCAGCCTGCACGACAGCCGCAACGGCCTGTCGGATGTCGAGGCCGCGTTGGAGGAATTGCGGGCGAGGGGGCTGATCTATGAGGGGCGCTTGCCGCCGCCCAAGGGCCAATTGCCCGAGGATTGGGAAGATCGCGAGCAGACTTTATTTCGCTCCACTCAATTCGGCGACGATGTCGACCGCCCGCTGAAAAAATCCGACGGCGCCTTCACCTATTTCGCCTCCGACATCGCCTATCATCGCAAGAAGATCGAGGGCGGTTATGACGTTCTGGTAGACGTCTGGGGCGCGGACCACGGCGGCTATGTCAAGCGCATGAGCGCGGCGGTCGAGGCGCTTTCCGGCGGTGAGACCACGCTGGACGTCAAGCTGTGCCAGATGGTGAAGCTGATGCGCGACGGAGAGCCCGTCAAAATGTCAAAGCGCTCCGGTGATTTCGTCACGCTTCGTGAAGTGGTGGATGAAGTCGGCGTGGACGCCGTGCGCTTCATGATGCTTTACCGCAAGAACGATGCGCCGCTGGAATTCGACCTGGCGCGCGTGATCGAACAGTCCAAGGACAATCCGGTCTTCTATGTGCAATATGCCCATGCCCGCGCGCATTCCGTGCTGCGCCAAGCGCTGGCGGCTTTCCCGGATCTCGATGTCGCGCCGGCCGCGCTTGCGGCGGCGGACCTGTCGTTGCTGGAGGATGAGAACGAACTGGCGCTGATTGGTTTATTGGCGCAATATCCGCGCATTATCGAAAGCGCCGCAGCCGCGCACGAGCCGCATCGGCTGGCTTTTTATCTGCACGATCTGGCCAGCCTGTTTCATTCCCATTGGAATCGCGGCAAAGATCAGCCACAATTACGCTTTGTTAATCAAGATCGTAGAGATTTGACCTGCGCCAGGCTCGGTCTCGTGACAGGGTTAATCACTATACTGGCGTCAGGATTGTCTGTTCTTGGTGTTAAAGCGCCGGACGAGATGCGCTGATCAGCGCGCGCCCTCAGGGAGAGGGCGACCTCCGGCCGCTTTGCGTTAACCGCGAGGGTTGGCCATGGGTGAGTTTGCCGCCAAGTTTCGTCCGGAGGTCGATCTGGACGAGTTCGAACGTCGCCTGCGCGCCGCAGCGCCCGCGCCCCATTCGCGTCCCGCGGAAGGGTCGGATCCGCTCGCCGAACTGGCGCGCCTGGTCGGCGGCGACTCCATGGGCCGCAAGGAAGACCCGTTCGAGGCCTTGTTCCGCGCGCAATCGGCGATTGCCGATATCCGCAACGCCTCCGCCCAGCAGGAGCAGGCGGCGGACGCCGCGTCCGCCGCTGAGGCGACGCCGGGCGCTTTCGACCATTACGCCCTGCGCGAGCCCTATTTCGAGGAGCAGGCGCAGCAAGAACAGGGTCAGGCTCATCAGGCCTATCCCCGTGAAGCCTATCCCCATCAAGCCAGCCCTAATGCGGCTTATGCGGCCGAGCAGTTGCCTTATCAGGAATCGGAGCCCGTCTGGACGCCGGGCGCCCATTCCGGGGGCGACGCGCAGTCCTGGCCGGCGGCTTACGACAATGGGCCCGAGGCGCCCGCGCCGGGCTATCGCCGCAAGGTGATGTACGCCATGGGCGCGGTGCTCGCTCTCGGCGTGTTCGCGATCGGCGGCACTCTCGCCATGCGCGGCAAGGCGTCGAACCAGGATGTCGTCACGATCCAGGCCGACAGCGATCCGGCCAAGGTCAAGCCGACCGCCGCCGACAACGCCGCCGCTCCAGCCGGCCAGGCCCTGTTCGATCGCAAGAGCAACGGCAATGTCTCGAAAGTGGCGGGCGGCTCCGAACAGCCGGCCGATCTCGGCGTGACGGTCAAGAACGCTCGCGTCGTCGGCGCGGCCGCCGGCGTCGAGACGCCGCCGCCGCCGGCCCCGACCAATGCCGCGCAGAACGGCCCGCCGCCGGAAGCGATCTTCCCGACGCCGAAAAAGGTCAAGACTGTCTCAGTCCGGGCCGACGGCACCGTGATTTCGAGCCAGGACGCTCCGGTTCCTCCGAGCCGCAATTTGCCGACCATGGCCGCTAACGCCATGCCGCCCACCGCCTCGGCGGCTGCGCCCGCCACCAAGACGCCGGCGCCGAAGACGACCGAGCGCGCTGCCTCCACCAATGAGGCGGCGCTGAAAAACCCGGCCCGTCCGCAGGTCGCGGCGGTCAAGCCGCAGGCGGAAAAGCCCGCCGCGGCTCCGGCTGCTCCGGCGGCCGGCGAAGGCGGTGGTTTCGCGGTGCAACTCGCCGGAACGCCGAGCGAGGCGGAAGCCAAGGCGGCCGCCAATTCGCTCGCGGCCAAATATGCCAGCGCCTTGCAGGGCCATCGCCCGAGCTTCGTTCAGGCCAAGGTCGGCGACAAGACGATCTATCGCGTGCGCGTCGGCCATCTGAGCGAAGAAGGCGCCAAATCCATGTGCTCCGCCATCAAGGCGCAGGGCGGCAATTGCTTCGTGGCTAAAAACTGACGCTGTATGACCTTTAAGGCTTTTATCGCCGGTTGCGCCGGCCTGACGCTCAGCCCCGACGAATGCGCTTTCTTCAAGGAGGCGCGGCCGTGGGGGCTGATCCTTTTCCGCCGTAATATCGATGCGCCAGACCAGGTGCGCGCCTTGACGGAGTCGTTCCGCGACCTGCTCGGCGCCGACGCCGCCGTGCTGATCGATCAGGAGGGCGGCCGCGTACAGCGCCTCGCCGCGCCGCATTGGCCGGCCTATCCGCCGGCGGCGGCCTTCGCGCGGATCGGGCGGGACGACGCGCGTGCGGCCGCCCTTGGCGCGCGGCTGATCGCGGAAGATCTGCGCGCCGTCGGCATCGACGTGGATTGCCTGCCGGTGCTCGACACGCCGGCGGCGGGCGCGCATCAGATCATCGGCGACCGCGCCTATGCCGACAATCCCGCCGATGTTGCGAGGCTCGGCCGCGCTGCCGCGCTCGGCCTGATGGCGGGCGGGGTCATGCCCGTGATGAAACATATTCCCGGCCATGGCCGGGCGTTGGCCGACAGCCATCTGGAGCTGCCGCAGGTTCACGCCGCGCGCGACGAGCTGGAGACGGACTTCGCGCCCTTCCGGGCCAATGCCGACCTGCCGGCGGCCATGACCGCGCATGTGGTCTATCATGCGCTCGATCCGCTGCATCCGGCGACCCAGTCGCGCGCGGTGATCGAGGAGATCGTCCGCGGCGAGATCGGCTTCGACGGCTTGCTGATGACCGACGATCTCTCCATGCACGCGCTTGATGGGCGCTTTTTCGAACGCGCCGCGCGGGCGTTCGGGGCCGGCGTCGATCTTGCTTTGCATTGCAACGGCGATCTGGCGGAGGCAGGCGCGGTGGCGCAGGCGTCGCCGCTGCTGGCGGGCAAGGCGCTGGAGCGGGTCGAACGGGCGCGGGCGCAGGTCGCGGCGGCGCGGGCGCAGGCCGAGCCGTTCGATTCTGTGGAAGCGCGGGCGGAATTGGTATCGGCGCTTGCGGCGCTAGCCTGATTCGCCCACGCTCTATGCCTGATTCGCCTGTTTGGCGGGGCGGGAGAGTAGAGAGGCGCAAGCGAAGAGACGATGGAGCGGGAAGACCAAGCCCCGCCCAAAACCGTCGCCGCGACGGACGCGGAAGGGTCCGAGGCGGATTTCGAGACGGCGGGCGGCGAACGCAAGACGGAAGCGGATTTCCGGGTCGATGTGGACGGCTATGAAGGCCCGCTCGACCTGCTGCTGGAGCTTGCCCGCCGCCAGAAGGTCGATCTCGCCCGCATTTCCGTCCTGGCTCTGGCCGAGCAATATCTCGAATTCGTCGAAGCGGCGCGCCGCGTGCGGCTGGAACTGGCCGCCGATTATCTGGTGATGGCGGCCTGGCTGGCCTATCTCAAATCGCGCCTGTTGCTGCCGGCGCCGCCCAAGACCGAAGAGCCCGATCCCAAGGAGCTGGCGGCGAGCCTCGCCCGGCGCCTGAGCCGGCTGCACGCGATCCGCGCGGCCGCCGAGCGCCTGACCGAGCGCCCCCGGCTCGACCGCGATCTGTTCCTGCGCGGCGCGCCCGAGGGGCTGGACGTGATCAACGCCCCGCTTTATCGCGCCAGCCTGTTCGATCTGCTCTCGGCCTATGCCCGCCAGCGGCAGAAACAGGCTTTATCGCATGTCTCGCTGCGAGTGCGGCAGGTCTGGTCGCTGGCCGAGGCCCGCGAGGCGCTGGAGCGGATTCTCGGCATGGCGCTGGAATGGACGGCGCTCGACACTTATCTGCTGGAATGGACGGCCACGCCCGAACAGGCCCGCACCGCGCGCGCCTCCACCTTTTCCGCCTCACTGGAAATGGTGCGGGAAGGGCTGATCGACCTGCGGCAGGACCGCGCCTTCGCGCCGCTCTGGCTTCGGCGCCGGCAGGCGCTGGCGGCCGAGTAAGGCGGCGGGAGTAACAGGTTTTGGCGGATCAGGAACATCTGTTCGACATGAAGGCGGCCGATGCGGCGGCCCTGCTCGCGCGCGAGACGCCGAGCGAGGCGCAGCGCGAGGTGATGCGCCTGTGTGAGGCCTTGATCTTCGCCGCGACCGAGCCTTTGAGCGAGGAGGAGATGCGCAAGCGCCTGCCCGAAGGCGCGGATCTCGCCCCGGCTTTGGCCTATCTCAAGGCGGATTATTTTTCGCGCGGCGTGAACCTCGTCCGGGTCGGCAAGAAATGGATGTTCCGCACCGCGCCCGATCTCGCCTGGGCCTTGCAGCGCGAGCAGCAGGAGCCGAGAAAGCTGTCGCGCGCCGCCATGGAGACCTTGGCGATCATCGCCTATCACCAGCCGGCGACCCGCGCGGAAATCGAGGATATTCG